>CAYODC010000085.1:0-8371 GCA_964402575.1 uncultured Verrucomicrobiota bacterium | reverse complement strand
ACCAAGTCGGCCGCGCAGTGGGCCGATCTGCTGGAGGAATTGGCTGGACGGCGTCTGGATCGCGGGGCCGTGCTGGTGGCGCTGGGGGGCGGGGTGGTGGGCGACTTGGCCGGGTTCGCCGCGGCCACCTACATGAGGGGTGTCCGGTTTGTCCAGGTGCCGACCAGTCTGCTGGCGATGGTGGACAGTTCGGTGGGCGGGAAAACCGGGATCAACCTGGCGGCCGGCAAGAACCTGGCGGGTGCCTTCCACCAGCCCATGGCGGTGCTGGCGGACACGGATGTCCTGACGACCCTTCCGGAGCGGGAGTTCGCTGCCGGAATGGCCGAGGTCATCAAATACGGGGTGGCGCTGGATTCGGCATTTTTCAACTGGCTTGAAGGGAATGCCTCGGCGATCCTGGCGCGGGAACCGGAGGCGCTGGAGCACATGGTGGCGCGCTGTTGCGCCATCAAGGCGGACGTGGTGGCGCGCGACGAGCGAGAAGGCGGATTGCGGGCGCTGCTGAATTTCGGACATACGATGGGGCACGCCCTCGAAGCGGTGGGCGGCTACGGGGTCCTCCTGCATGGCGAAGGCGTGGCCATGGGCATGGCCTACGCGCTGGAACTGTCCGTGTCCCTGCGGGGATTTTCCGCGGAGGCCGCCGGACGGGCGGAGGCGTTGATGAAGATGTTCGGCCTGGCCGTGCGGCCTCCGCCGGGTTTTGCGTGGGAAACTCTGCACGCGGCCATGGGAGTCGACAAGAAAGCGGCGGGCGGATGCATCCGGTTCGTGCTCGTTCGGGGCATGGGGCAGGCGGATTTGCCGCAGGCAGTGCCGGAAGAACTGCTGCACGCGGCGTGGGAAAGGTGGTGCGCGCATGTCATCGGTCAATGAATGGGTGGTTCGCGAATATCTTGAAATGCTCGGTTTCCTGGTGCGACAGCCGCGCAAATACCAGGTGGTGGCGCGCTCGAAGGGGTTGCACGAGGAAGTGGACTTGATCGCGGTGAATCCGGCGGTGCGGCCGGGCGCGCCGCTGCCGGGGGCCAAGCTGTGGGGGGCGAACGAGCTGACGGAAGTGGCCGGGGCCATCGTGGCGGTGCGCGGATGGCATTCGGAGAAATTCACGGCGGCGATGCTGGCGAGTTCGCCGGAAATCTATCGGTTTGCCGAGCCGGAATCCGTCCGGCTGGCGGAAACCGATCTGGGCATCAGCGGGCCGGCCAAGATTCTGTGCATGGCAGACCTGCCGGCCGATCCCGACCAGCGCGCGGAGGCCTTGGGGTTCCTGGCCTCTCGCGGCATCGACGGGGTCATCCTGTTTCGGCCGATGCTGATGGAACTGGCCGAGCGGGTGGACGTGAAGAAGACCTATGAGAAATCGGATTTGCTTCAGATCCTGCGGATCCTGAAGAATTACGACCTGCTCAAGAGCGGACAGATGGATTTGTTCGCGCAAACGGCGCGCCGGCGCAAGGCGACGGCGGCCGTGCCGGAAATGACGGGGGAGCTTCCCCATGCCGATTTGCCGGACGAAGGCAGTGCGCTGGATGATTGACCGGGGAAAGAAACGAGCCGCATGACCTCGCGCGAAGCCTATATCATCCTGAACCAGATCGAGGGCATTGGCCCGGTCCGGGTCCGGGCGCTCTGCGATGCGCTAGGCACGCCGGAGGCCATCCTGACGGCTTCGGCGCCGGCATTGTCGGCCGTGCGCGGCATCGGCCCAAAGGTGGCCGCGAACATCGTGGAGCAGCGCTCCGTGCGGCGGGCGGATGCCGAGGAGGAAGCGGCGGCGCGGCTGGGGGCGCGGCTGTTGACGCGGGAGGATGAGGACTATCCGGCCTCCTTGAAAACCATTTACGATCCCCCCCTGTGCCTCTACGTGCGCGGTACGCTGGAGGAGAAGGATGTGCAGGCGCTGGCGGTCGTGGGCACCCGGCGCGCCTCCCATTATGGCGTGGCCCAAGCAGACCGGTTGGCGTATCAGGCCTCCAAGGCGGGGTTCACGGTGGTGAGCGGGTTGGCCCGGGGCATCGACACCGTCGCCCACAAGGCGGCTCTGAAGGCCGGGGGGCGGACCCTCGCGGTGCTCGGCGGGGCGATCGACCGGGTCTATCCTCCGGAAAACCGGGGGTTGGCGGAGGAGATCACCACGCAGGGCGCGCTGATCAGCGAATTTCCGCTGGGCCGGGAGCCGGACCGGACGACGTTCCCGTATCGCAATCGGGTGGTGAGCGGCCTGTCCAAGGGCGTGCTGGTGGTGGAGGCCGGCGTGGACAGCGGCGCCATGAACACCGCCGAACAGGCGCTGGAGCAGGGCCGCAGCGTGATGGCCGTGCCCGGGCGCGTGGACATGGAGGGCGCCCGGGGACCGCACCGCCTGATCCAGAACGGGGCGCGGCTGGTGGAGGATTTGTCGGATATCCTCAAGGAATTTGAATTCCTGTTTCCGCCTGGCGAGCAGGCCCGCCTGGTGCGGCAGCAGGATGCGCGCCAGCGCTTGACGCTGACCCCGGCGGAGCAGACCCTGGTCCGGGCGCTATGGACCGAGCCGGAAATGGATTTCGACGTGATCATCCGCCGCACGGGGCTGACCTCGGCGCAGTTGATGACGTTGTCGATGCAACTGGAAATGAAGCGCATCCTCCGCCGGCTTCCGGGCCGGCGGCTGGCGCTGATGGATGAAATCCGCCAGTGGGGGGAACCCCCGCCGGACGGGTCCCCCGCTTGACGAAGGAAAGGAAGACGACATGGCGAAGAATCTGGTGATCGTGGAATCGCCCGCGAAGGCGAAAACCATCAACAAACTGCTGGGCAGTTCATTTGTGGTGAAGGCATCGATGGGGCATGTGAGGGACTTGCCCGAGCGGTCGCTGGGCGTGGATCTGGAGAACGGGTTTGTCCCGCAATACGTGCCGATCAAAGGCCGTGCCAAGATCCTGTCGGAACTGCAGGCGGCGGCGGCCAAGGTGGACATGGTTTACCTGGCCCCCGACCCGGACCGCGAAGGGGAAGCCATCGCCTGGCACCTGCGCGAGGCGCTTCTGGGGAAGGTGGCGCCGGAAAAGTTCCAGCGCATCACCTACAACGAGATCACGTCCGCGGCGATCCACAAGGCCTTTGAGCATCCGGGGCAGATCAACCAGTTGCGCGTGGACAGCCAGCAAGCCCGGCGGATCCTGGATCGGGTGGTTGGCTACAAGGTCAGTCCGATGCTCTGGCGGCGCATTCCGGGGGCTTCCAGCGCCGGGCGGGTGCAGTCTGTGGCCTTGCGGCTGGTGTGCGAGCGCGAAATGGCGATCCGCCATTTCCAGCCCGAGCCCTACTGGATCCTGGGCGTGAAGGCGGCCAAGCGGGAGGAACCGCGGGCGCCGTTCACGGCGCGGCTGGCGCGCCTGAACGGCAACAAGGCCGACGTGAAGGACGAAGCCCTGGCCCAGCGACTCATGGAGGAGCTGAAGAGCCGGGAACTGCGCGTGGCCGACGTGACGACCCGGGAAGTCCGCAAGAACGCGCCGCCCCCGTTCATCACGAGCAGCCTGCAGCAGGCTGCCAGCGGTGCGCTGGGCTTTTCGCCGTCGCGGACGATGCGCATCGCCCAGAAACTTTACGAAGGCGTGGATCTGGGCCACGGGGCGGCCTCGGGCTTGATCACCTACATGCGCACGGATTCGTTTGCCATTGCGCAGGAGGCGCGCGACCAGGCCCGCGCCTACATCCTGGAGAAGCACGGCGCCGATTTCCTGCCGGCGACGCCGAACGTGTTCCGCAGCCGGGCCAGCGCGCAGGAGGCGCACGAGGCGATCCGGCCGACCGATCCGGCGCGGACTCCGGAGAGCTTGAGCCAACTGCTGGAGCGCGACGACTGGCGTCTCTACGACCTGATCTGGCGGCGCTTCATGGCCAGCCAGATGGCGCCGGCGCGCATTGCGCAGCGCACGGCCGAGATCGAAGCGGTGGGAGGCCCCGAGGCCGGTCCCGACGCCTTCCTGTTCCGGGCCACGGCGTCGGAGCTGGTGTTCCCGGGGTTCATGCGCGTGTCGGGGCTGGAGCAGCGCAAGAAGGAGGAAAGCGAAAACGGCGACGGGGAGGAAGTGGAAGTCCTGCCGCCGCTGGCGAAGGGCGAGGGACTCGATCCGGTGGAGTGGCTCAACGACCGCAAGGAGACGCAGCCGCCTCCGCGCTTCACCGAGGCCTCGCTGGTGAAGGTGCTCGAGGAAAACGGGGTGGGGCGGCCGAGCACCTACGCGCAGATCATTTCGACGCTGCTGGACCGGAAATACGTCGACCGGGAGAAGCGGGCGCTGGTGCCGTCCGAGCTGGGCCTGAAGGTGTTCGAATTCCTGATGGCCAATCTGGCGCCGCTGTTTGACGTGCAGTTCACGGCCGGCATGGAAGGGCAGCTGGACCAGATCGAGGAAGGCAAGGTCGCCTGGACGGAGATGCTGTCGGGGTTCTACGGGAAATTCAAGGAATGGCTGGGCGCGGCGCGCGGGCCGGCGGCGGATGCCGATGCGGTGGGCACGCTACTGGAGGCGCTGGGCTCCGTCAAGGAATGGCAGCCGCCGGTCAAACGCGGAACCAAGACGGTCTACAGCGACGAGAAGTTCGTGGATTCGATCCGGCGGCAGTTCGCCGAGAAGAAGCATCCGATATCGGCCCGGCAGCAGGAGGCGCTGGCGAAGCTGGTGTTCCGCTACAAGGAGCAACTGGCGGAGCCCGACGTGCTCATCGGGAAGCTCCGGCTGGAGGAGCCGGCCGATGCGGAGGAGAAGCGCCAGCCCCCGCGGCAGGAAACCGTGGCCAAGCTCGCGTTGCTGGAGTCCGTGAAGTTCGATCCGCCCCGCAAGTTCGGCAAGCGGGTGTACGACGACGGGGAATTCTGCGCGTCGCTGCGCGGCCAGGTGGAAGGCGGCAAGCGCCTGTCGCCCGCCCAGATCGGGTACCTGGACAAGATCCTGCGGAAGTATTCCGCGCAGATCCCGGATTTCGATCGCCATCGGGAAGCGCTGGGCGTGACGGATGAACCGGCCGCGGCGGAGGGCAACCTGGACGGCATTCTGGCGCTGTTCGAGTCGGTCAGGGAATGGAAACCGGCCACGACCCGCAAGGGGCGGACCTGGGATGACCGCGAGTTCCTGGCCTCGCTGAAGACCCAGTACGATCAGCGCAAGCAACTCTCGTTCAAGCAGGTCAGCGCCTTGAAACGGCTGGCGGTGTCCTACGCCGGACAAATTCCGAACTATGCCGAGGCCATGAAGCAGTACGGACTGCCGGAACCCCGCGCGAAGAAAGGCACGGAGGGCGCGGCCCCGGCCGAATAGCGGCGGGTGGCCACGGATTCCCCACATGGTTGCGGATCCCGCAGCGTTGACGTCGCCTGCCGACGCCCTGGCCGGGGATCCGGCGGTGGCGCGTTTCGTGCAGCATCTGCGGGCGGAACGAAACGCTTCGGAGCACACGCTGGCCGCGTATCTGTCGGATATCCGCCAGTTTTGCGGGCAATTGTGGGGAGACGACACCCCGCCTCCCTATCCGTGGAAGTCGCCCGACCGTTTTGCGGCGCGGCGGTTCCTGGCCTCGTTCCAGAAAGCGGGGCTGGCGCCGGCCACCGCGGGGCGGAAGATGTCGAGCCTGCGTTCCTTCTTCCGCTTTCTGGTGCGCGAAGGCCTGGTGAAGGACAATCCCTTTTCCGGCCTGCAGCAGCCCAAGCCGCGGCGGCGCCTGCCGAAGGTCCTGAGCCGGGAGGAAATGCTCCGCCTGCTGGAAGCCCCGGCGCAGTGGCGGGCCCGGCAGCGGGAGGCAGAGGAGCCCGGCGTGGGGTGGTTTGCGGACTACGCGGCGCTGCGCGACACCGCCATCCTGGAGCTGCTGTACAGCACCGGCATGCGCATCGCGGAGCTGTGCGGCCTGACCGAGGCGCGGGTGGACCTGTTGTCGGGCACGGCGCTGGTGAGGGGCAAGGGCAAGAAGGAGCGGTTCTGTCCCATCGGCCGGCCGGCGGCGCAGGCCCTGCAGGCGGCGCTGAACGCGCGCGACGGCCTGGTCTCCGGCCTGGCGCTGGGGCGGAGTCCGGTGCTGTTTGTCAACGTGCGCGGAGGGGCGCTGACGCCGCGTTCGGTGGAGCGGTCGCTGAAGAAATACCTGGCGTGGGCCGGGCTGGACCCGGACCTGACGCCGCACGTGCTGCGACACTCGTTTGCCACGCATCTGCTGGATGCGGGGGCGGACCTGCGCAGCGTGCAGGAATTGCTGGGTCATGCGAGCCTGTCGACCACGCAGATCTACACCCACGTGAGCGTGGAGCGGTTGAAGGAAGAATACAGCAAGGCCCATCCGAGGATCTGAGGCCTGGCGGGAGGAGGACACGATGAAGAAGAGCGTATGCGTATTGGTGGCCGACGGGTCGGAGGAGATGGAAGTGGTCATCACCGTGGATGTCCTGCGCCGGGCGGGCATCGGGGTTTTCCTGGCGGGCGTGGGCGAGACGCGCCTGGTGACGGCGTCGCGGGGGGTGCGCCTGATGCCGGACGGCGCGTGGGATCCGGCCGAAGCGAACCGGTTCGACCTGCTGGTGATTCCGGGCGGGATCGGCGGCACGCAGGCGATGCGGCAGGATGACAGCGTCAAGCAGGCCATTCGTGAATTCCTGACGACGGGCCGGATGGTGGCCTCGCTCTGCGCGGGGCCGGAGGTGCTGCAGGACGCCGGGGTGCTGGAAGGCCGGACCTACACCAGCCATCCCGGCAGCCGGGATGCGCTGACCGCGGGGACCTGGGTGGACCGCCCGGTGGTGCGCGACGGGAATCTCCTGACCAGCCAGGCGCCCGGCACCGCCTTTGCGTTCGCGCTGGCGCTTGTCGAAATCCTGGCATCGCCCGAGGCGGCCCGGAAGATTGCCGAAGGCATGAGGTATTCGGGCTAGGGCGATGGCGGTGGAACCCGGCATGCCGGCGGGACTGGAACGGGTGGCGGTGCCGCTGGAGGCGGGCGACCTGGCGGTGCCGCGCTTCGTGGATTGCTTCATCCGCGATGCGGAGGACCGCGCGGAGGAGTTGGGCGACCGCGCGGGGCGGGGGCTGTTCGTGCCCGGCGACTACCGCTATGCGTTCCAAGTGCTGCAATGGCTGGTGGACACGCGGCGGGTTTCCCGCGGCGCGTCGTTTCTGGAATGGGGAAGCGGACTGGGGATGGTGGCGATCCTGGCCGCGCTGCTGGGCTATGAGGCCGGCGGCGTGGAGATCGATGAAGGGCTGGTGAAGGAGTCGCGCGCGCTGGCGGCGCGCTATGGCGCGCGTGCGCGGTTCGAGCACGGAAGCTACGAGCCGGGGAAGGCCGGTCTGAAGGTGATCACGGCGGCCCGGCGGGCCGTGGTCTACGGCTATCCGTGGCCCGGCGAGGAAATGCGCTTCCTGCAGTTGTTCGCCGACACGGCGGCGGCGGGGGCCTACCTGCTGCTGTGCCTGGGGCCGGAAGACATCCGCGTCTATCGCAAAACCGAGGGCTGAACCATGGACCGGATCCTTCTCCATACCTGCTGTGCGCATTGCCTGGGCAAACTACTGACCGCCTTGGCGGCAGAAGCGCCATGCCGGGAGCCGGTGGTGTTCTGGAGCAATCCGAACATCCACCCGCTGATCGAATACCGGCGGCGGTTGAAGGCGGTGAAGATGCTGGCGGAGCGCGCCCAGTTGCCGCTGGTGGCGGACGAGACCTACGGCCTGGTGGAATTCTGCCGGGAGGTGCATGGGCACGAGGAAGCGCCGGAGCGCTGCGCGCGCTGCTACGCGCTACGGCTGGGGCGGGCGGCGCGGGCCGCGCGCGAGGCCGGCTGCCGGGTCTTCACGTCGACCCTGGTCACCAGCCGCCACCAGGACCATGCCCTGATCCGCGAGGCCGGCGCGGCGGCGGCCGCCGCCGAAGGGGTGGAATTCCTGTATCTGGACGCCCGCGCGGCCGAGGCCGACGCGAAGCTGGTGCATATGCTGTACCGCCAGCAGTATTGCGGGTGCGTGTTCAGCGAATACGACCGGTTCAAGGATACCCAAATCCATCTGTGGCCCGTGCCGTGAAATCCATGGATTTTCTCCGCGTTTTTCTCTTGCGCGGGGGCCGGGCGGGGGCTATAGTCCGTCCACTTTTTATCAGGAGAGAAGAATGTCTACATCTTGCCAGATTTGCGGAAAAGGCGCCTCGGTCGGGGCGCGGATCGTGCGCCACGGGCTGTCGAAGAAAAAGGGCGGCATCGGGTTGCACACGACGGCGGTCACGAAGCGCACATTCAAGCCGAATTTGCAGAAACTGCGCGCCCGCGTGGGCGGCGGCGTGAAGACGATGACGGTGTGCACGGCCTGCATCAAAGCGGGCAAGATCACCAAGGCGT
>CAYODC010000084.1:8140-8389 GCA_964402575.1 uncultured Verrucomicrobiota bacterium | reverse complement strand
CAGCAGCGGCACCAGCGCCACCCCCGTCGCCCACGCCCACTCCAGCGGCGCAAATGCGGCCTGCAGCAGCAGCGCCGCCGCCACCGCGCCGGCCGCCGCCATCCATTCACTTCGGCTGGATGATGTGAGATTCATCAGGCTGTCCATTCTGCCACGTCCCTCCCCACCCGCAACCCCCGATTTCCCATGTCAAGTTCTGGGCTTGCGATCCCTTCGACATCCTGCCCATTCCGATCAGTTCACGCAGAT
>CAYODC010000084.1:608-8130 GCA_964402575.1 uncultured Verrucomicrobiota bacterium | reverse complement strand
GCCCCCCCTTAATAATGAAGCCTGTTGGTATCATGCGAGTTATGCAACTGTTCCCGCTGCTGAATACTGGCTACTGAATACGGCACGCCAAAACGGACTTGTGCTCGCGCCACCTTCTACTTGATTTGCGGAAACCATGTGGTACGTTTTACCTATTGTTTGCAAGTGCGGATTCTTCCCGCCCGCATATCGAGGTGCCTTGTCCGTGAGATTGATGCTCTACAACATGCGTTATGCCACCGGAACCGGATTCAAGTTCCATCTTCCCTTCCCATTCGGGGGTTTTTTTCGCAGAACCGGCAGGAATTTGGACTCCCTGATCCAGTTCTTCCACGAACAAAAGGCCGACGTGCTCGGCCTGGTCGAAATCGATTCCGGCTCCTACCGCTCCGGCCATCGCAGCCAGGCCGACTTGATCGCCCACCAACTGGGACACCGCCCCTTCTGCCGGCTGAAGTACAACCGCTATTCCTGGTGGAGCCGCCTGCCGCTCATGGCCAAGCAAGCCAACGCCTGCACCTCGCGGTACTCCGTTCTGCGCGCCCGGACCCACTTCTTGCGCCGGGGCGTCAAACGCCTCGTCATGGAAATCGAGCTCGATGACGTGGTCCTCTTCATTGTCCATCTCGCCGTCCGCCGCAAATGCCGCGAAGCCCAGTTGGCCGAACTCTCCCAACTGGCCCGGCAGGCGAAAAAACCCTATCTGATCGCCGGCGACTTCAATGCCTTCGCCGGCAAGATCGAGCTGTCCGACTTCATGCAGGCGCTGAACCTGCAAAGCGCCAACCAGTCGGACTCTCCGACTTTCCCGAGCCAGTCGCCCCGCTGGCAACTCGATTTCATCCTGCACAGCCCCGAAATCCGGGTGACCCATTTTGAAGTCATGCGCCATGTCCGCCTCAGCGACCACCTCCCCCTGGTCTGCGATTTCGAAGTCGCGTCCAAGCCTGTTTCCGCCTCGGCCTGACCGGAATCCCGCCCCGGGGTTCCCCCTTGCGCCGCCCCCCCGTTCCTTGTAGGATGCCCCCATATAGGAGGAATCCTCTCAATCGCCATGAAGACTTTTCTTGCCGTACTGCTGTCCATGCTCTGGACCGGAACCTCCGTCCGGGCGGAAATCCAGACCGATTGGGCCTTCCATTCCATTGGCGATGGCGGACGCTTCGCCGAGACCGTGCCCGGCCAAACCACCTGCTTCGTCGAGGGCGGATCGGACCAGATCGACAACAACCAAACCGTCCGCCTCTTCCTGCTGACCGCCCGGCAGTTCGCCGGCGATTTGGACGAACAGGTCTTCGTCCGCTGGTGGGATGGCACCATGGCGCATTGGATCCAGGGCCAGTGGGTTCAAAACATCACCTTGCCCAGCGATCCGCCCGAAACCCGCTTCCACGGCCTGCCGAAAGAGGGGACCGCGACTCTCGACCTTTGGCGCATCGACATCCCCCCCTGGATCACCCAGCCTGGCGAAAACTTCTACGCCATCCAACTCAAGGCCTTCTCGCCGGATGCCACCTACGAACGCTACCTCCTCAGCCGCTCCGGCGGCGATTTCACCCGGACCAACAACCTCGGCCAGGTCTGGTCGGCTTCCGAGGAATTCGACGGCCAAGATTGGAAAATCAACGTTTGGCAGGACCCCCTTCCCGCAACGGAATGACCGGCATGCGCCCGCAGTCCCGCCTTGACAATCCCGGCTCCTTGCTTGCAGTCTAACAGAACAACCGGAGGACCTATGCCCCCAACTCCCTCTCGCAAGAAAGTCAACCAGGCGTTGCTCTACCGCTGGGGCGCACTGGGCCTCATCCTCCCCTTGCTCATCTTCGGCTGGTACTTCTATACCAGCGGCCGCCTCGGATACGTCCAGGCGGAAAAACAAACCGAGTGGCTCAAGAATTACGTCAAAATCGTCTGCCCCCGCTGCAATCGCGACCCGGAACTGATGAAAAATTGCTCCCTGTGCAACGGCATGGGCTATATCTGGGTGGATAAAACCAAGGATTTCCCGGACGAAATCGAGATCCCCTGATCGCCGGCACGCATGTCCGGCCATCGGCCCATTCCCGTTCCATGAAACTCGTCACCCGCTATCTCCTCGGTCATCTGCGCCGCCCTTGGCTGTATGTGCTGGCCGGTTTTTCCACCGTCGCCATTCTGGTGGACCTCTTCGACAGCTTCGTGGACTTCATGGATGCCGGCACCTCCCTGCGCCAAATCCTGCTCTACTACGCCATCCTGCTGCCGACGTTCATGCCGTTCCTGCTGCCGATCTCCATGCTGCTGGCGCTGCTCTACGCCTTGTGGCAACTGGGAAAAAACTCGGAATTGACCGCCATGCGCGCCAGCGGCTTGAGCCTGACCCAGCTCATCACTCCCTACCTGCTGACCGGGTTGGCGGCCTCCCTCTTCCTCTTGGCCGTCAATGAAGGGTTCAACCCCTGGGCCACCCATTGGGTCCGCCAGTTCAAACACCTCCAGTCCACCGGCGAATCCGCCTTCCTCCGCCCGGTCGCCTACATGCATGCCGCCGGCCTCCGCGACTGGCGGATCGACTTCTTCGACGTCCGCCCCGCGTCTTCCTACGAAATGCGCACCATCAAGCTCACTCAGCAGCGCCCCGATAAAACCATCGAATACGAAATGAAGGCCGACCGCGGACGCTGGCTGGACGGCCATTGGTGGTTGGAAAATGTCGTCACCCGCTTCTACGACGCCAACAACGAACCCTCCGGCCCCGTCGAATCCCTGCCTTCCGCCGAAATGGTCGAACTCACCGAAACCCCCCGGGACTTCATCGATTCCCTGAAAGCGGAAGATGAACGCTCGGCCGCGGATATCCGCCGCTACCTCCATAACGACGTCTCCAAGGAATACCGCGACCGACTGATGGTCAACTACCACTATCGCCTCGCCTCGCCGTGGCTCTGCATCATCGTCGTCCTCGTCGGCGTGCCGTTCGGCATGCATACCGGCCGGCAGGGCATGGGCCTGGGCATCCTGTTGGCCCTCCTGACCTTCTTCGGCTACTATGTCCTCATGCTGCTGGGCCTCGCCTGGGGCAAAAGCGGCCTCATCCCCCCGGTGCTGGCCGGCTGGGCTCCCGGCCTGGTCTTCCTGACCCTCGGAACCGTCATGCTCCACCGGATCCGCTGAGCGGCGCCCTACGGGTTCGCCCGCCCCCGCCCGGCCGCGCCCAGCAACTCCTCCATCGTCATTCCCGCCCGGAGCTTCTCCTTCGCGTACGCCTTCAGCAAATCGCGCATGAATCCGAATCCGATCCGCGGCAGCCAGTACTCGTTCACCTCGATCACCACCGCATCGCATCCCCGCACCACTTCCAGCAGGTCCAGCCCCCGCTTGTCCAACGGCGCCTCGCCGTCTCCGGGAAACGAAAACTGCCGGTTGTAGTAGTAGTACGTCTCGCGCCGTTCATACAGCCGCTCGCGGTCCATCAGGTCCGTCAGCGTGAAAATGAAGCTGTCCCCGACCATGAGCAGGACCGGCAAGCGGGCGCCCTCCCGCCGTTCCAGCACGGGATGGATCTGGGGGCCCGCCAACGGCCGCCCCGACCACAGGTTCACCAATTCGCCCAGGTCGTTGTCCGCCCCGTGGATGATGCGGTTCGTCACCGATCCCGTCACGCGGATCGTCGGCAGATCCTTGCCCGTCAACTGGCGCAATTCCTCCATCAGGCAGCCCACCACCCGCGCGGCGCCATAGTGGTTCCAATGGGTCCCGCCCTTGGCGAACAGCAGCGGCGTGCCGGGTTCCTGTTTCCATTTCCGGAACAATCCATGCGCATCCAACAGGTGAACGCCATCCTCCCGCAGGTATCCCGCCAGATTCTCGTAGGTGCTGCGCCGGCCGGAACGCCCGGCCACATCCGCGGTGTCGGGCAGGTATTCGGGATAGATCTCCGCCTTGCTCGGCGCGATCACCAGCAGAAACGCCACGCCGTCTTCCGCCAGCAGATCCTGCAGCATGCGCGTGTAGGCGCTGACTTGGCGAAGCTCATTCGCCGACTGCCGCCCGTTTTGGTTGAAGGCCTGGATGTACACCTGCTCAAACAGGAATCCGTCCCGGCCCATCACCGCCTGCGTCCCTCCCCGCCGGGGCAATTCCCCAAACAGGCTGAATTGCAGTTGGTGGGCCGTCCTCACCAGCAGGCCCCGCAATCCGATGCGCGCATTCAACCAGGCGTCGAATTCCGTCTGCAAGTCGCCCGTCCACCACCACCCCAGGCTCGGTACGGGCGGACGCACCGCCGCCTCCACGCCCGCCAACGGGACATCCGGCGGCAATCCCGTGGCCCAGTGCAGCACCGGCGCCGCCAAAAACAGGAAAAACAACGCTGCCGCAATGCCCAGGAGACGCGTCATCGCCCTAAAACCGGAAATAGATGAAGGGGTTGAAACTGCTGGTCGCCAGCACCGCGGCCGACCAGACCAGAAGCCCCATGGCGACGATAAACCGTCCCGCCACCTGTCCCAGCGTGGCGCGGGCAGGTTCAAGCCGCATGAAGTCAAATGGATGCGGCTTCACCGCCGGCCCGAAACACAACAGCAGCGCCGCGACCAGCATGACCCCATGCCGCCGCCCCAGCACCAGCGCCGGGACCGTCCCGGACGGATCCAGCCATCCCGCCGCCATCCGCTCCAGATAGGCCAACGCGTGCGTCAAAGACTCCGCCCGGAAGAACACCCAGCTCACCAGCACCAGCACAAACGTCACCGGTACTCCCACCCAGGCGGGCGACCGCGCCACTCTTGTATCCTTGAACAGCTTGTCCAGACACAGGAAAAAACCGTGGAACGCGCCCCAGGCCACGAAGTTCCACGCCGCCCCGTGCCAGAAGCCGGACACCAAAAAGACCAGCCACAGGTTGAAATAGGTCCGGCCCGTCCCCTTCCGGTTCCCGCCCAGCGGAATGTACAGGTATTCCCGCATCCAGTTCGAGAGCGAGATGTGCCACCGCCGCCAGAATTCCGTGATGCTCCTCGAGATGTACGGACGGTTGAAGTTCTCCAAGAACTCGATCCCCAGCAGGCGTCCCAGCCCGATCGCCATGTCCGAATACCCGCTGAAATCAAAATAGATCTGGAAGGCATAGGCCACCACGCCCAGCCAGGCCCAGCCGCTGCTCAGCGAACCCGGAGACGCCCCGAAAGCGGCATCCGCCACTTCCGCCATCGTGTTGGCCACCAGCACCTTTTTCCCCAGCCCCTGGCAGAACCGCAGGATGCCCGTGAAAAAGCGCTCGCGCCCATACTCGCGCTCCACCAATTGCCGCGCCACGTCGTGATAGCGCACGATCGGCCCCGCAATCAATTGCGGAAACAGCGAGACATACAGCAGGTAATCCGCCGCGTTCCGCGCCGGCTTCGCCGTGCCCCGGTACACGTCCACCAGGTAGCTCACCTTCTGGAACGTGAAAAACGAAATCCCGATCGGCAACGCCACCGCCACCCAGTCCACCCCCCCCGCTCCAAACCGCGCCAGCCACAGGTTCACATTCTCCACGAAAAAGTTCGCATACTTGAAATACAGCAGCAGCCCGATGTTCAGCGCCACCGCCCCGGCCAGCACGCCTTGGCGCACCCCCCCGGACCTCTTCCCCTCCGGCAATTCATGGCTCAGGACATAATCCACGAGGCTTGAAACCGTCAGCACGATCACGAACCGCGGCGCCCCCCACGCGTAAAAGAACATGCTCCCCGCCAGCGCAACCCAATTCCGGTACCGCGCCGGATTGACATAATAGACCGCCAGCAGCACCGGCAGGAAAATGAACAAAAACGTCAACGAACTGAAGATCATGGGCGGCTACGATGCCGAATCCCCTTCCCCCGCGCAAGCGGGAAACGGCTTCAGGAACCCGGATCGACCGCCTGCGCGTCCCGCTCCTCATAGGCCTTCAGCAATTCCTCCGCGAAACCAAAACCGATCTCCGGCAGGAAATGCTCCACCTCCACGATCACCACCGCATCGCGCCCCGCCACCCGTTGCAGGATCTCGGGAAGGGATGAATCCCGTTCTCCGCCCCTCTCCCGATTCCGGGGCCAGGCCAGATGCCGCTTGTTGTAGTAATACGCATCATGCTGGCGAATCAGCCGGTATTGCTGGAACAGCTTGCCCACCATCGCCCCGAAACTATCGCAAATCAACAACACGTCCGGCTTCTCGCTCCCCGAAACCGCCTCCACCACCGGATGGATCTGCGGACCCGCCAAAGATCGTCGCTGCCACAGATTGGCCAGCTCGCCCAAATCGTTGTCCGGCGACACAATCTCCAGGTTGGTGACCGCTCCCGCCACCTTAAGCTCTGGCCAGCCTTTTCCCGAGGCCTCCCGCATCCGTTCCATCAGCACCGATACCACCCGCGCCGTCCCATAGTGATTCCAATGCGTTCCGGTCCGGGAAAACAACGCCGGTGTTCCGTCCTCCCTCCGCCATGTTTGGAATAGCGCATGGGCATCCACCACGTTCACCCCATCCCGGCGCAGCCAGTCGATCATGATGTCGTAATGGCTCCGCCGTCCGGCACGCCCCGCGGCATCGGCCGATTCCGGCAGATGCTCCGGATAAATCTCCGCCTTGCTGGGCGCAATCACCAACCAAAACCCGATGCCATCGGCGGCCAGCCGATCCTGCAGCCGCCGCAAGTCCGCGCTTCGCCGGCGGATTTCCTTCCGGGAACGGCGCCCGCCCTTCCGGAAGTCATCCACGTACACGCTCTCGTAGAAATATCCGTCGCGGCCCGCCACCACCCGCGTCCCCCGCCCCTGGGCCAGTTCGCCAAACAACGTATAGGCGATTTGATTCGCCGTGCGCACCAACGCCCCCCGCAGTCCGATGTGGCGCCCGAGCCAAACTTCATGCACCGGCTGAACCGTCCCCGACCACCAGCCGCCCCACGTCCAGACAGGCTCCGGCACCGGTGCTTCCACCCCGCCCAACGGCCGGTCCGGCGGCCAGCCCGTCCATCCCTGAACCAGCGGCAGCCCCAGCACCAGCGCAAACAACCCTGCGGCCAAGCCCAGGGAACGCCGCTTCCATTGTTGGATTCCAGCCATGGGGGCATCCTATCGGTTCTCCGGATCCGCACAAGCTTCCTCGCCCCCCCCTCCTTGTGTTTTTCCCGCCATCGGCTTGACATCCCCCCGTCCCCATGGTTCAGTAACCGCGTGAATCTCAGTCGGTATTATTTTCGGTTCATCTTTAGGTCGCCGGACGCACGGTCCGGATCGGCCCGGTGAGCCTTGCCCCGGGATTCCTTCCGAAAACCGCGTGTCCGGCGAAAACGGATGCGCGGTTTTTGTTTTACCGCCCGATGCTTTCCCTGAACCCTGACCTCTGAACCCTGTCCCCCCAACCTAGGAAATCCCATGATCATCGTATTGAAACGCCACAGCAGCGAAACCGACATCGCCACCGTCAGCGACATGGTCTGCAGCCTCCGCTACCAGCCCCGCGTCATCCGCGGCACCGAACAGACCGTCGTGGCCTGCATCGGCGACGAACT
>CAYODC010000084.1:0-598 GCA_964402575.1 uncultured Verrucomicrobiota bacterium | reverse complement strand
CCACCAGTCGCTCGAGGGCCTGCGCAACCTCCCCGCCGTCGAATCCGTCTTCCCCGTCCAGAAAAAATTCAAGCTCGTCTCCCGCGAATACCACCCCGCCGACACCGTCGTGGAGGTGCGGGACGTCAAGATCGGCGGTGGCCACATCGAAATCATCGCCGGTCCCTGCGCCATCGAATCCTACGACCAGTTCCGCACCGCCGTGCAGGACCTCGTCAAATGCGGAACCCGCATCCTCCGCGCCATGCCCTTCAAGCCCCGCACCTCCCCCTATGACTTCCAGGGCCTCAAGCAGGACGGCCTCCAGATCATGCGCGACATCAAGAAGGAATTCGATGTCGCCATGATCTCCGAAGTCCCCGGTCCCGACAAGATCGAGCCCCTGCTCGACGTCGCCGACATGTTCCAAATCGGCGCCCGCAACGCCCAGAATTTCGACTTGCTGGAGCAGATCGCCCGGACCGGACGGCCCGTCCTCCTCAAGCGCGGACTCGCCAGCACGGTCGAGGAATGGCTCACCGCCGCCGAATACCTCATCGTCAACGGCTGCTCCCAGGTCGTGCTCTGCGAGCGCGGTCTCCGCTCCTTCGATCCCAGC
>CAYODC010000083.1:0-8424 GCA_964402575.1 uncultured Verrucomicrobiota bacterium | reverse complement strand
GTCGCGCCAGCCGAGGCGGAAGTCATCGGGGAGGGAGAAGGCGAAATCGACGAGGCGGTGATCGGTGAAGGGGACGCGGACTTCGACGGAAGCGGCCATGGAACTGGAGTCGACGCGCAGGAGGAGGCCTTCGAGGTTGACGCGGAGGTGGGCGAGCAGGATGCGGTCGAGGAGGGAGCAGTGAGGGTGGCGGGCGTAGAGGTCCGCGTAGTAGGCGTGGAGGGCGGCATCGCGGTTGAGCCGGTGCAGGAGGTCGGGATGGATCCAGGCCTGCTTGTCGGCGGGAGTGAGCCAGGCATTGAGCAGGAGGTGCTGGGTGGCGAGGTCGGGCAGGTGGGGTTGTCCGTAGGCGCGCAGGATGGAGCGGTCGGTATCGGAGAGCGCCTCGGGGGAGACGGGGGTGCGGGCGGCGCGGGCGAAATCGTGGCCGGCGAAATGGGCGATGGTGTAGCCGCCGAAGACTTCATCGGCGCCTTCGCCGCTGAGGGCGACGGTGTAGTCCTGGCGGAGGGACTTGGACAGCATGTAGATGGGGACTTCGTTGGGGGTGGAGAGGGGGAAGCCGTTTTGACGGATCAGGAATTTCCAGAGATCGGGGTAGTCGCGGGGAGCCAGTTCGATCTGCCGGCAGTGCATGTTGCAGGACCGGGCGGCTTCCTCGACGAAGGGGAATTCGTGGTAGCCGGCCTGGGGATAGCCGACGCTGTAGGCATGGAACCGGTGATCGGTGAGGCGGGTGGCGATGGTGGAGATGACGGTGGAATCGAGGCCGCCGCTGAGGAAGCCGCCGAGGGGGACATCGCTGATGAGACGGAGACGGACGGCATCGTCCATCAAGCCGCGGAGGGTATCGGCGGCATCGTCGGGGGAGCGGGGAGGCTTGTCGCCGGGGGCGAGGGCGGCAGGGGACCAGTAGGCGGCGGTTTGGCGTTCGCCGGAGGCGGAGAGACGCATCCAGTGGCCGGGTTCGAGGAGGTGGACATCGTGGAGGAGGGTGGCCTCGCCCAGGTTGACGCGGATGGTGGAGAGGTAGTGGGAGATCGCGATGGCGTTGAGGGCCGGGCGTTCGGGGAGCAGTTCCAGCAGGGCGCGGGCGGAGGAAGCGAAGGCGAATGTTTTTTGCTGCTTGCCCCAGAAGAGCGGTTTGACGCCGAGGCGGTCGCGGGCGAGGAAGAGCGAGCCATCGCGGGGGGTGTAGACGGCGAAGGCGAACATGCCGAGGAGGCGGTCGAGGCATTTTTCGCCCCATTCCAGGAAGGCATGGAGGAGGACTTCGGTGTCGGAGCGGGATTGGAAGGAGTGGCCGGCGTTTTGGAGTTCTTCGCGCAGGGCGGCGTGGTTGTAGATTTCGCCGTTGAAAACGATGACGGCGCCGGTGAGGGGATCCTCGAGGGGTTGGCGGCCGCCCTTGAGGTCGATGATGGCCAGGCGGCGGTGGGCGAGGCCGAGGCGGGGGGCGAAGAAGAGTCCATTGTCGTCGGGGCCGCGGAGGGCCATGGAGTCGAGGGCCCGCTGGAGGCGGGGCCGCCAATCGGGCGGCGGGGGGGAGGGGGAGAAGAAGCCGGCGATTCCGCACATGGCGAGAGCCGCCCTATTTTTCCAGGCCGAGGTTGCTCTTGAGGTAATCCAGCTGGCTGTTCATGTCGGCGATGGACTCATCCATGGCGTTGAACTGCTTCCACAGGAGGATTTCCTTGGACTCCATGTTGCTGATCATCCGATCGATCCGGTCATCCTGTTCCTTGATCTGTTCGTTGATGCCTTCGATGCGGACATCGATCCAGCCGTCGAGATCGGAAGAGTAGTTCCGGGAGAAGTCGTAGAGATTGAGGGCGATGCCGCCGACGCGCGTGCCCGTGGAAGTCTGGACGCCGCGGAAGAGGTTTTCGACTTTTTCCGGTTCCTGCTGCAAGAGGGCATCGAGGCGGGCCGGGTCGACGATGGCGAGGCGGTTGGCGGTGTTGGTGGTCCAGATGCCGATATGCTGGAGGGAATCCATGACGCCGGAGACGCCGCTGTACTCGTAGGCGGCGTTGGAGGCGGAGAGGTAGGCGCTCATCTGGGTGGCCTGCATGCGCAGGCCGCTAACCAGTTCGCGCACCATGGAATCGTCCTGCAGGAGTCCCGGGACGGGATTTTCCGGATCGGTGGTGTCGTAGGAGCTGTAGCTTTCGATGGTTTCGGCGAAGGTATTGTAGGTATCCACGAAGGATTGGATCGCATCCTTGACCGCCTGGGTGTCGGCGGCGATGGAGAGGGTGCTGGAGCCGACGCCGGTGAGGTTGAGGGTGACGCCGTCGATGACGTCGGCCAGTCCGGTATTGGAGGAGCGTTCGACAAGGGCGCCGTTGACGGTGAAGAGGGCATTTTGAGCGGAGAGGAGTTCATTGGCCGGTTCGCCCATGGCGTTGAGGATGCCGAGGGCCTGGAGGGGGGATCCGGTGGTGTCGGACAGGACGATGCTGGCGTCTCCGGTTTCGGCGCGCTGAAGAACGAGGCGGTTGTCGAGGATGGAAGCGGTGATCCGCTGATCCTCGGGCATGCTGGCGGAAGCGTCGTTGATCTTGGTGCGGAGGGTGGCGAGGGTGTCGTCGGCCTCGATGGTGAAGGATTGGCCGGCAATCGCAAACTGGTCGCCGACGTTGATGCCGGCGATATCGGCGAGAAGGGTGCTGGCGGTGACGGGCTCTGGGGAAGCGCCGCCGGTAGTCAAGCCGGCCGCGGAGCCGATGGATTGGGCTCGCGCCATTTGAAGGACTTCGATGGCATAGGAAGTTTTCGTGGCGGTGGAAGCCGCGGTGGCGGTCAGGACGGCGGTGTCGCTGGACGTCGCGGTGATTTGCCGCCACAGATCCATCCAGCGAAGGGAGTTAGAGGCATTGGTGAAAGCGGCGAGGGAATCTTTGACCGTGGTCCAGGCGGCAATTTTCTGGTTGCGGGTGTCCTGGGTTCCCTGTGCGGTGGTGATGCGTTCGGCATCGGCCTTGAGGAGGGCCTCGATCGTGCCTTGGATATCCATGCCGGAGCCGAGGCCGCCGATCCGTAATGTTTCTTCGGTGCTCATGACAGGGGAAAGCAAGCAGGGGAGATGCCATCAAGTCCAAAAGGAGGAAAAAGGAGAAACGGGACGCCGGTGACGGCGTTCCGTTTCAATCAAAAGGAAAATCCGCCGCGCCGGGGGCGCGGCGGATGTTGCCGTCGGTGGTTATCCGATCAGGTTCAGCACGCTCTGGGGCAGCGAGTTGGCCTGAGCCAGCATGGCGGTACCGACCTGCGTGAGGATCTGGTACTTCATGAAGGCCGTGGATTCGAGAGCCATATCCACGTCGCGGATCTGGCTTTCGGCACCGCGGATGTTCTCCTCATAGGTCCGCAGACCGTCCAAGGAGTAGTTCAGGCGGCTGGCCTGGGCACCGAGCACGGCGCGCTGACGGCTGACGTAGTCGACGGCGAGCGCGAGGAACGCGCCTGCCTTCGCCGCGCCGGCGCGGGTCGAGATTTCGATGCCGTTGACGGATTCGCCAACACCGGTTCCGCCCTTGGCGAGGATCATCGACCAGCGAGCTTCCACCAAGTTCGCGCCGGTCGCCGAAGAATCGACGATGGGGTTGCCGTCGGTGTCCAGCTTGAACTGGCCGCAGGAGAAATCGATGGCAGTGCTGCCAAGGACTTCGCCGCTGAAGCGATCCAGGTCCAGAGCGTCGCCGCAGAACCACTGGCCGGCGTCGGGGCCGGTCTGGGTCTTGATGGCGGTGCCGTCGAACAGGTTCATGGTATTGAACTTGCCGCGCGCCAAGCTGCCGGAGGTGATCCGGACGATTTCGGTTTGCAGCTGTTCGAATTCCGCTTGCAGGTTCGAACGGTCGGTCTGGGTCTTGGTGCCGTCGTTGGCCGACACCGCCAGTTCGGACATCCGGTGCAGCATGTCATGGATTTTCTGCATCCACGAATCCGCCGTCGAAATGTACGCCTGTTGGTTCTGGATGTTCTGGGCGGCCATGGACGAGTTGCGGATCTGGGACCGCATGCGCTCGCTCATTGCCAGGCCGGCCGGATCATCGGCGGCGGACACAATGCGCAACCCGCTCGAGAGCTTGCTCATGGAATCGCGCATGTTGGACACGCTGGTGGTGTAATTCACCCACACGCCAAACGCGGGAACGTTGTTGTATACTTGCATGATCTTCCTCCGTGATTTCTTATTTCGTTTTCTTTTCATTAAGACGCATCCCTGCATCTTATTGTGGTTGACCGCTACCCTAGAAGTTCAGTCGCCAGGTCCGGAGGGTTGCGATCTTCTCGCCGACCCTGGCGGCATGTTAGATGTTGAGGCACCTCCTTGTGTGAGCCGCGGCCTGATGGAGCGCCGCCGGGTTGTGGTTTTCATCGTTCATAAACGGGTAATCGGCGGGGGCGGGGAAATTCTTCAGCGCGTCGGATTGGGCTTGGTTTCGGGTCCGCTGGCTCATGTGATGACGAATCGGCGGGACGCGGGAAAAACTTGAATAAGCGCGATCGGGGGGGGCGGGCGAGAAGGGGGAAAGGGACCAAACGGGCTGGAAACAAAGGGATTCCTGGGATTCGGCAGATCTTGCCCCGGGGCGGGGGGGGGCGGGGGAGGCAAGGGGCAGAAGGTGCCACATTGGGCGGAGGAGGGGGGGGGAAGAGGCGTGGCACGTGCGATGCTGTACACAGACGCCGTGAACAAGGACCCCCGAAAAAGAGATGGCGGCCCAACCAACAATCAGGAGCAAGTGAGATGAACAAGAACGACATGACCGCCGGCGAGGATTCGGCCCAGACGATCAAGCCCTATTCCCGGCTGGTGTCCCTGCCGATCCGTCCGGAGCACATCTTTCATTTTCCGCTGGGGCTGCCGGCGTTCGAGGATTTCAAGAACTATGTGTTCACGATCAAGCCGGACACGCGTCCATTCATGTTCATGAACGCGATCGAGCCGGCGGGGTTGTCGTTCGTGTGCGTGGATCCGTTCCTGGTGCATCCGCGCTATGCGCCGCGGATCGGGGCGGCGGACCAGGAATTCCTGCGGGTGTCGAGCCTGGAAGACATCCTGCTGTTGAGCATCGTGACGGTGCGGCCGGACGTGCGGGAAACCACGGTGAACCTGCAAGGGCCGCTTGCGATCAACATGAAGACGTCGGTGGGCAAGCAGATTATTTGCGAAGGCCAGACCTATCCGGTGCGGCACCGGGTCTGGGAAGCGATGGAGGCCATGCGGCCGCCCATGGCCGCGCGGGAGCGCCGCGCGACGGCGGTGCCGAACTGAGCGGAACGGGAAGGACCGTGGCACGGAGGATGCTAGGAATCCAGCCAGGTTGATGAGAGCGATGAACGACGAACGGACAATTGCACGCGGAAGACGCGAGGCCAAGGAGGGCCGCCATGTTGGTGCTGACACGGAAGTTGGAAGA
Organism: uncultured Verrucomicrobiota bacterium; assembly: GCA_964402575.1. GTDB lineage: Bacteria > Verrucomicrobiota > Kiritimatiellia > CAIQIC01 > Lenti-01 > Lenti-01. Next base: position 2,992 of record CAYODC010000083.1, on the reverse strand, counting down.
GAGCGTGATGATCGGCGACGAGATCGAGGTGCGGGTGCTGGGCATCCACGGCGATCAGGTCCGGCTCGGGTTTTCGGCTCCCCGGAACGTGGCGGTTTTCCGCAAAGAGGTGTTCGTGTCGATCCAGGAGGAGAACCGGCTGGCGGCGAAATCAGATTCGGCGGAGCTGGGCACGATCGCGGACACGTTGCGCCGGGGCGAGGATATAAAATAACAAACAACCCGGAAGGGCAAGGACGCCCTTCCCATCAACCATAAAGATCACGGAGGAGGAGACACCATGCAAGTATACAACAACGTTCCGGCATTCGGCGTGTGGGTGAACTACACCAAGAGCGTATCCGACATGCGCGATTCGATGGGCAAACTGTCGAGCGGGTTGCGGATCATATCCGCAGCCGACGATCCCGCCGGGCTGGCGATGAGCGAGCGCATGCGGTCGCAGATCCGCAACTCGTCCATGGCGGCCCAGAACATCCAGAACCAGCAGGCCTACCTGAAGACGGCGGATTCGTGGATGCAGAAGATCCACGACCTGCTGCACCGGATGTCCGAGCTGGCGGTGGCGGCCAACGACGGCACGAAGACGTCGGTGGACCGCTCGAACCTCCAGGTGGAGTTCGCCCAGATGCAGGAGGAGATCATCCGGATCACCTCGGGCAGCCTGGCGCGCGGCAAGTTCAACACCGCGAACCTGTTCCAGGGCGGCACGCACATCATCCAGATCGGCGCCGATCCGGGGCAGTGGTTCTGCGGGACGGACATCCGCCTGGACCGGTTCTCCGATGTGTTCATCGGCGAGACGGCGACGGCCTTTTCGTGCGGGCAGTTCAAGCTGGACGCCGACGGCAATCCGATTCCCGATTCGGGCGTCGTGGGCGCCAGTGGGCTGGAGGCGGTGAACTGGTCGATGGTGATCGCCACGGGTGGCCAGTACGGTTCTCCGGTGGGAATCCACATTTCGACGGCGGCGGGCGCGGCGCGCGCCACGGCGTTCCTGGCGCTGGCGGTGGACCATCTGAGCCGGCAACGGGCGGTGATCGGCGCGGAGATGAGCCGGTTGGGGCACACGCTCGAGGGCTTGCGCAGCTACGAGGAGAACATCCGCAGCGCCGAAAGCCAGATCCGGGATGTCGACATGGCCATGGAGTCGACGAACTTCGCGAAATACCAGATCCTGACGCAGGTGGGCACGGCTATGTTGGCCCAGGCGAATGCCCTGCCGCAGAACGTGCTGCAACTGCTCGGATAATCCCCGCGGCCTGAAGGCCGGCCTTCGCGGAGTGCGCGGAGGCTGGCCGAAGGCTTGGAGAAAAGGAAGCCATGATGAAAACGGATGCCCCCGTCGCGTCGCATGAAGTCGAAACCTTCGAGGAATACACGCTGTATTCCCTGGAACGCACCACGCCGACGCTGTTGCAGATGATGGAGCGCAGCAAGCAGGTGGGCCAGCACTGGCCCGCGGTGGCGGCGCTGATGGGCGCCGGAGGAATCTGCCAGGAAGTGGCCGCGCTGGCGTGTTTCCTGGAAACGCTGGGCAACGTGTTCGGGCTTGCCGAGCGCGAGGATAGGCTGGGCGCGGACTGGCGGCAGATGCGCGAACGGATCCAGCAGGTCATGGATTCGCTGGAAGGGGCGCTGGGCACGAGCGATCCGCTGGTGATCAAGAAGATATTCGCGGTGACGACGCCGGAGGCCTTGAACAGCCTGGTGGAGTTGATTCCCGCGTTGACGAGCCATGTGCGCGAGCACTACATGGCGGCGTGCCCGTCCGGAGCGGGGGAAGGCACCTGATGTCCGCGCTCTGGTTCCAATCCTTGCAGGATGCGGATCCAGGCGTGGCGGATTCCCTGGCGCCTTTTGTGGAGACGGTTCCGTTGGGGGCGGCCGTCCGGCCCGCCGAGGCCGAAGCCCGTGCGCGGGCCTGGCTGCAGCGGCAGTATCCCTGTCCGAACATGGTCATTCTGGCGGGGGCATCCCAGGCGGACCTGATGGAGCCACTGCTGGAGGCGGTGTCCACGGTCCGGCTGTTGTTGCTGGACCGCAACCTCGAGCGTTTGGCGGAGGGGCTGAACCGCGTGGACAGTCCGCGGCTGGCGGAGGCGATTCGTTCCCGCCGGCTGGTGGTGGACATCGGCGAATCGGAGGATGCGGGGATCGGGCGGTTCCTGCTGGCGGCGGATTATTCGCGGGTCCCGGAGATTCGCCTGCTGGATGCGCAGCCGGTGGCGGAGGACGACCTGCAGATGGCGGACGAGATGACGCGTCCGGCCCGGACGCTGTTAAAGACCCAGGCCTGCGACATGTCGACGCGCAAGCGGTTCGGCAAGGAGTGGCAGCGCCAGACCCTGCGCAACCTTCCGGCCATCCTTCGCCATCCGGGGGTCAAGGCCTTGTTTGGGCAGTTCCCGGGCGTGCCGGCGCTGGTGGTCGGGGCCGGGCCGTCGCTGGACCAGGTGATTCCCTATCTGAAGAAGCATCATTCGCAATTCGTGGTGATTTGCGTCGGGCGGGCGTTGATCCGGTATGTGAAGCTGGTGAAAGCCCCGCCGCATCTGGCGATCACCGGCGACGGCCAGCAGATCGTGGCCCGGCATTTCGCGCAGAAGCCGGCGGGGTTGCCCGTGGTGGCCAGTTGTTTTTCACATCCGGACGTGGTGCAGGGCCTGGACCGGATTTTTTTCATGGAAATGGACGCCATGGGGCTTCCGGAATGGCTGGGCGGCAAGCTGGGCCCCCGGGGGGAGGTTTTTGCCGGTGGGAACGTGTCCACGGCCGGGATGGCCCTGGCGGTGGCGCTGGGATGCAATCCGGTGCTGATGGCGGGGGTGGATTTCAGCTATGCCGAGAACGGGAAGACGCATGCGAAGGGCCGGTATGGCGATGCGACGGTGCAAAGCCTGCCGGACAACCAGGTGTACTACGACGTGCCGGGCAACTACCGGGAGACGGTGAAGACCAACCGGCAGATGATGCACTACATCGATTTCAC
>CAYODC010000082.1:6385-8515 GCA_964402575.1 uncultured Verrucomicrobiota bacterium | reverse complement strand
GCCGTCCAAACCAGTACGTCAGCAGCGCGGCGCGGTACACGACGATCATCGGGCACCCCAGCAGCGCGGTCTCCACCGTGGCCGTGCCGGAACACACCATCGCCGCCCGCGCCTGCCGCGCCACCTCGCGCATCCGCCCCGTCACCACCCCGATCGCCGCCCGCTCCTCCGCGGGCCGCGCCGCCAACACCTCTTCGATCCGCCGGCGCAGCTCCTCGCTGGCGGCCGGAATCAGGAACACCGTCGCCGGATCCCGCCGGCGCAGTTCGCGCGCCGCGTCCAGCATCAGCGGCAGCACGCGCTGGATCTCCTGCCGGCGGCTGCCGGGCAGCATCGCCACCCGCCGCCCCCCCCCCGGCCACGGCAGCTCGGGCGACGGCTGCGCCAGCGTGCGCGTCACCGACCCGACCAGCGGATGCCCCACGAATTCCGTCTTCAGCCCCGTCCCCTTGAACACCTCCACCTCGAACGGAAAAATCACCATCAGCAAGTCGAGGATCTTCGCCATGGTCGGAATCCGGCTCCGGTGCCACGCCCAGACCTGCGGGCTGATGTAGTAGAAAACCGGAATGCCCAGCCCGTGCGCCACCGCCGCCAACCGCAGGTTGAAGCCCGGATAGTCCACCAGCAGCACCGCATCCGGACGATCCGTCCGCAGCAGGCCAACCATCTGGCGGAACACCCGCCGGAAAAAGAAATAGCGCGCCACGACCTCGAAGAACCCCAGCACCGCCATGTCGCGCGCATCCACCCGCGTGTCCACGCCTTCGGCCCGCAGCGCGTCCCCGCCGATGCCGAAGAACTCCACGTCGCCGCGGACCGCGCGCAGGTCGCGCACCAGCCGCGCCGCATGCTGGTCCCCCGACACCTCCCCCGCCACGATCAGGATCCGCTTCATCAAGTCTGGCCCTTGCGGATGCTCTGGCAGATCGCCACCGCGAGCTTCAGGGCCTCGGCGGCATGCTCCCCGCTCACCACCGGCTCGGATCGGTTCCGCACGCAGTCCACGAACGCCCGCAGCTCCAGCGCCAGCGGCTCGCCCTTGTGGATCGGAATCTCGGTCTTCTCGATCCCCAGCAACTTCTTCCTCAGGATCTTTCCGGTCTGTTCCTGGTAGTCGAGCGAGACGTACGAGTCCGGCAGGAACAGCCGGATCTTCCGCTGCTTCTCCATGCTGATCCGGCTGGCGGTCACGTTCGCGATGCACCCGTTCTCGAACCGCAGCCGCACGTTGGCGATGTCCTCGCTCTTGCTCAGGATCGGCACCCCCACCGCCCGGATGTCCACCACCTTCGACTGCACCAGGTGCAGGATGATCTCCAGGTCGTGGATCATCAGGTCCAGGATCACGCTGACCTCGGTCCCCCGCGGCAGCAGCCCGAACCGCGGCGGCGGATACGGCGCAATCCGCAGCGCCTCGACGTACAGCGGTTTCTGCTGGGCCGGGTTCACCACCGTCAGCACCGGGTTGAACCGCTCGACGTGCCCCACCTGCAGGATCACCCCGTGCCGCTGCGCCAGCGCCACCAGCTCCTCGGCCTCGGACGTGCTCGCCGCGATCGGCTTCTCCACCAGCACGTGCCGCCCCTTTTCGATCACCATCCCCGCCACCGCCCGGTGCTTGTCCGTCGGCACCACGATGTTCAACGCCTCCGCCGCGTCGGCCAGCTCCTCCATCGTCCGGAACGCGGCCGTGTGGTAGCGCTCCGCGATCTCCGCCGCGCGCTTCTTGTCGGCATCGTACACGCCGACCAGCTCCACGTCCGGCATCTCGGAATAGATCCGGGCATGCCACTGCCCCAGGCTGCCCACGCCCACCACCCCCGTGCGAATCCTGCGCATATCCTCCGCCATCGTCATCTCCCGCCGCCCGCCGCGGGCGCTTGCTCCGCCGAAACCTCGAACGCCGCGAAGGCGATCCCGAGCCGGTCGGCCTCCGCCACCAGCTTCTCCCGCGCCAGCAGGATCGTCCGCCCGGCTTCCACCGCCAGGCACGACACCTTCGCCTTCTTCAACATCTTGAACGTGCGGTCGCCGATGATCGGAATGTCGAAGCGCATGTCGTGCCCCAGCTTCGCCACCTTGACCACCACCGCCCCCGCCCCCCCCAGCCGGCCGGCCCGCAAAATC
>CAYODC010000082.1:0-6375 GCA_964402575.1 uncultured Verrucomicrobiota bacterium | reverse complement strand
GACCACCGTCTGGCCGATCTCCAGCCCGCTGGTCACCTTGGCCACCTGCGCCCCCAGCCGGATGTCGGCCTGCTCGCGCTCGTCAGGCGCGCGCCCGCCCAGCACCCCCGCCGCGGGCATCTCCGTCTCCATGAAACAGGACGCCGGCAGCAGCTCCGCCCCGATGCCTTTCAGCTCGTCGGCGATCGCCCCGAAAATCGTATGCGCGTTCTTGGTCTTCAGCGTCCGCAGAATCGACAGCGCCTTGCCATCCAGCCGCATGCTGAACAGCCGCGTCGGCTTGATCTGGCCCGCCATCACCAGTTGCGTCACCCCGGACGCCTTCACCGCCTCCAGCAGGGCCCCCAACTGCCCCAGCCGCAGCCAGACCACCTCGTCCGCGTGCGATTCGATCGCCCATTCCGTCTCGCGGCGGAACGCAAACGCCACCACGCGCTTCACGCCCTGCGCATGGGCGGACCGCGCCAACTGCCAAGGATACGTGCCGCGCCCGGCGATCACGCCAAGGCTCTCCGGCATGGGGATGGGAGCACACTCGTTCATGATCCCGATCTTACCCCGCCCGTGCGCCGCTTGGCAATCCGCTTGGCAATCCCGCACCCCGCCGCGAACGCCACGCCCGCCCCCAGTTCGGCCAGCACCACCCGCACGTTATGCCCGTTGCCCAGGTCCGCCAGCGCCGTCTTCTGCCACGCGGGCAGCAGCGCGAACGGCAGCCGCACCCGCGCCTCCGAAAACGGCATCCACAACGGAATCCCGTACGGCGCGAAATGGTCGGCCGTCGCCAGGTCGATCGCCAGATGGCTGCCCAGCAGCACCACCAGGAACACCGCCGCCCGCCACCCGAACCGCGCCGGGCACACCGCGCGCCCCACCAGCCAGATCCCGCCCACCACCGCCAGCATCCACCCCACGCTGTGCGTGGCCTGCTGGTGCGTCGTGTTCAGATAGCCTCTCCACAGCCCCGGCAGGTAGTCCACATCCGCCAGGCACGCCAGCCCGGCCCCCGCCACCAAAACCGGAAAAACCTTGCGCAGGGAAGCGAAAAGCGGGAGACGCGTGTCTCCCGCCATCAGGTACGCCAGCCCCGCCCCGGCCAGGCCATGGAACACCGGGGAGGCCATCGCGCGCGGCAAACGGCTACTTGCCCAAGGCGCGACGGACCGCAAAGGCCAGGTCCTGTCCGCGCAGGTCGCGGGCGATCACCATCCCGTTGGCATCGAGCAGGTAGCTCGTCGTGCTGCCGAAAATCCCGAGGGGACGCGTCAGTTCCGGCGCGCCCGCCACCACCGGCCACGGCAGGCCCAGCATCTCCAGCCCGGCCGGATTCCGCTCCAGGCACACGCTCACGATCTCGAAGCCCATCGCATGATAGCGCGTCCACAGGTCCGTGGTCTGCGGAAGGGTTTCCTCCCACACCCGCCAGCCGCGGGCGAAGAAATCCACCAGCACCACCTTGCCCCGCAGGCTCGACAGCGTGAAGCTCCGGCCCTGGAGGTCCGTCAGCACCGCATCCGGAAACGTGATCCCCGGCGCGCTCTTCGCCCGCACCAGCGCCTTCTCCATCACCGTCAGCGGCAGCGAATCGTTGTCCATCGACGACGGACGCGCCAGCACCAGCGGGTCGCCGGGACCGGTCCCGCCGGACCACGCATAGGGCTTCGGATCATAATACTTGCTGGCCTTGTAGGCCTGGATCACGGCGGCGACCCCGTCCGGACTGCCGGCCTCGGCCTGCACCTCGGCTTCCTTCACGTACAGCCGCGAGGCATCCACCCCCGGCAGGCCCGCCACCTGCCCGCGCGCGGTCGACAGCACCTGAAGCGCATCCGCGTGGCGCCGGCGCATATCGCTCAACACCATCGCCTTGATCACCGCCGCCTTCACGATGGCCTCCCCGTCGCGCCGCCCCGCCGCATCGGCCATCAGCTCGTTCACGCTCGCCTCGACCTCGGCCCATTCCTTGTCCGAATAATAACCGTGCCCCATGCTCTGCAACCGGCTCAGCACCTGGTTGTATTTCGCGTCGAACGCCGACGCCTCCGGCGTCTGCGCCCCCGCCAGCGCCACCAGGCATCCCGCCACCATCCATCCAATGATCCATTTGCGCATAATCCATTCCTCCATCTCTATCCCGTCATTGTGCCCGGTCGCCCGCAAAAGACAAATCTTTTTCAGTCCCGCCCCGCCCCCGTTTTTCCACACCGTGGAAAAAAGTTTTCCACACTGTGGAAAAAACCGTCAGGGCCGGTTGCGCTCGCCAATCAGCGCCAGCCCCAACAACGTCAGGTCGGGATGCACCGGAATCTTCAGCCCCGCGTCGGCCAGCACCTTCCGGGCATAGCCGCCCGTCGCGCACAGCACCGGATCGCGCCGGCCGCAGGCCTTGCTGAGCTGCCAGAGGATTTCCGTCACCATCCCGCGATACCCCCAGCGCGCGCTCAGCCGGATGGCCTCCTCCGTGTTGCGGCCGGTGGCCAGCCGGATCCCGCCGGGCTTCAGCGCCGGCAGCTGCGCCGCCCGGCCCAGGGCCTCGAACCACATCCCGTAGCCCGGCGCGATCACCCCGCCCGCAAATCCGCGCTTCGGCAGCACCAGGTTGAACGTGGTCGCCGTGCCGAAGTCGCACACGATGCACGGCGTCCCGCACAGCTCCGCGCCCGCCACCGCATCCGCGAAACGGTCGTGCCCCGTCTGGTCGGGACGCTTCAGGTCCACGCCGATCCCGAGCTCCAGCCCCGGATCCATCCACCGCACCGGCACCTTCGGGAACACCCGCCGCAACAGCCGCGCCCATTCCCGGTTGCGCGCCGGCACCACGGACCCCGCGCAGATCGCGTCCGGCACCTCCCCGTCCGCCACCGTTTCGAGGAGCACCGGGCTGGCCGTTTCGCTGCGCGCCGACCGCCGAATCTTCCCCCGGGAATACCATCCCGCCGCCGTCCGGGAATTGCCGATGTTGAGCGCCAGGATGTTCATGTCTGGCCGAAAGCGCCGGCTAGCGTTTCAGGCTCTCCGCGATCGAATCGCATACGTAATCCACCGCCTCCGGCAGCAAGCCGGCCACGTTGATGCGCCCGCCCTTGACCATGTAGATCGCCTTCTGCTCGCGCAGGAAGTCCACCTGCGCATCGCTCAAGCCGCTGTAGGAGAACATGCCCTTCTGTCGCACGATGAATTCGAAGTCCATCCCGGTGCCGCGGCGAGCCAGGCCGTCCACCAGCTTGCGCCGGTTGCCCGCGATGCGCCGCCGCATGGCCTCGACTTCCTCCAGCCACAGCGCGCGCAGCTCCTCGTCCGCCAGCACCATCCCCGCCAGCGCCGCGCCGTGCTTGGGCGGATTGGAATACACCGTGCGGATGATGCGCTTCACCTGCGACAGCGCTGCCGTCGCCCCCGCCGCATCCGCCGCCACCAGCGAAAGCGCCCCCACGCGCTCGCCGTACAGCCCCATGTTCTTCGAGAACGAAGAAGCCACCAGTGCCTCCGGCACCTGCTCCAGCATCGTCCGCAGCCCCGCGCGGTCCTCCTCCACCCCGTCGCCGAATCCCTGATAGGCGAAATCGAAGAAGGGGAACCAGCCCGCCCGGGCGGCGACCCCCGCCACCCGCGCCCAGCCCGCCTCGTCGAGGTCCGCGCCCGTCGGATTGTGGCAGCAGACATGCAGTAGCACCGTGTCGCCCGCCGGCACCCCCTCCAGCGCCGCGCACATCGCGTCGATGTCCACCCCGCGCGTAGCGGCGTGGTAATAGGGATATTCTTTCACCGCGCAGCCCGCCGCCCCGAACACGCTCTTGTGGTTGTCCCAGCTCGGAGCGGGCAGCCAAACCGCCCCGCCCTGGCCAAACGCCTTCAGGAACTCCGCGCCGATGCGCAGCGCACCCGTCCCGCCCGGCGACTGCGCCACCGCCACGCGCTTGGCCGCCAGCCCCTGGAATCCGTCGCCAAAGACCAGCCGGGCCACCGCCTCGCCGTACTCCGGGGCCCCGGAAATGGGCATGTAGCCTTTCGTCTTCTCCGTCTCCCACAGGATGCGCTCCGCCCGCTTGATGCATTCCAGCACCGGCGTCATGCCCTTTTCATCCATGAACACGCCCACGCCCAGGTTCACCTTGTTCGGGCGGGTGTCCTTGCGGAAGGCTTCGGTCAGGCCCAGGATCGGATCGGCAGGAGCAGGTTCGATTCCAGTCAGCTTCATCGTGTTCCTTATGATGGGAGGCGGGTTGGGGTTCGTGGTTTTCAGGGATAGTAGGCTTCGACCCACGGCCGGATCGTCTCGTCCCCGACCTTGGTGATGCCCATCTCGCGGCGGGCATTGTCCGTGGAATCCGACGCATGGGCGGCATTGACCATGATGTCCTGCCCGAACTCGCGCCGGACGGACCCCGGCAGCGCCTTGCTCGGATCCGTGGGCCCGAGGATGCTGCGGATGCGCGAGATTGCATTGGGACCGGTGTAGACCAGCAGCAGGCAGCGCAGGGTGCCGGGCTTGGCCTTCTCCTCTTCCACCAGCCCTTCGCCCCAGCGGCCCGTCATGAACTGCACGATCTGGTAGAACTGGTTGTCGCCGTAGCGCGGCCCCAGCAGGTCCCCGAGCTGCCCCTTGACCTCCTCGGGAATCTCCATCGCCAGCTCGGCCCCGATCGCCTTGGCGGCCCGCTCGGCCACCTTGCTCTTGAGCTTCTCGCGCAGCACGTCCCGCACCGGGCCGTAGAACTCCTCCGCCTCCGCCACCGTCATCCGGTGGATCTTGGCCGCCACGATGCGCAGCCCCGAACGCGAAAAGATGTCGATGATCAGCCCCGGCCGCGCGCTCGCAAACCGGAAATTGTCCGGCTTGATGATCACCAGCGCCATCTCCGTGGTCCCGCCCTGCGCCACGTCGCCGGCCGTGTCGACGACGCCGCCGCACTCCGCGCTGTACTTCGCCCACAGCTTGAGCGTCTCGCCCGCGGAGTGCAGGCTCGGGCCAATGAACACCGCCGGCTCGAGGTATTTCACCGCCCCGGCGCTGTCGAGGATGTAGTCGCCGTAGGTGTCGCGCACCGTCTCCCCGCTGTTGGTCGGCCGGATCGGCCCGGTGACGTCCTTGACCAACTGGATCGCGTTCTCCCCCTCGAACAGCAGCATCATCACCCGGCGGCGATGCCCGGTGGCGGGTTCCGGACCGAATTCCCGCTCCACATAGCCCGCCAGCAGCGGGCGCACGATCGGATCAACCTCCGGATCGTTGCGCAACTGCTCGGCGTAGGCGCGCGTCAGCTCCTCGTTCGGCGCGAACATCCGCGCCGCCACAAAGTCCAGCCCTGTCCGGCTGATGTAGCGCGCGATCACGCCGCCCGTCCGCGATTTGGCGACCGTGTAGGGATTGATGAGGACAAATGCCAGTTCCTTGGCCATGATGGATTCTCCTTGTTGGATTCTAGGGTTGGGCGGCCTCAGGGCGCCGCCATCGCTTCAATCAACTTGCCGAGCTTGTCGCGCTTTTCCTGCAGCTCGCGCTTGCGCGCCCGCACCTGCTCGACCACCTCCGCCGGGGCCCGGCTGACGAACTGCACGTTCGCCAGCTTCTTGCTGACATTGCCCAGCTCCTGCTCGGCCTTCTGCAACTGCTCCGTCAGCCGCTTGCGCTCGGCGGCGGCATCCACGTGCCCTTCCAGCGACATGAACAGCGTGCCCAGCGGCGTGATCACGCTCGGCATCGGCCGCGACGGCGAGAAGTCCGCCTCCACCTCCAGCTGGTCCGCCTTCAGGTACGGCAGATACGCCGCGCGGTCCTCGCGTACCCGGTCGCCCGTGGCGGCGTCCGCCGGCCGTAGAATGAAATCCACCGTCTGCGCCGGGGCCAGCCCGTAGTCGGCCCGCAGGTTGCGCGCCAGCCCGATCGCGGCGTGCTTCGCGTCCACGTAGGCCACCGCCTCCGGCTGCACCCCCCAGGACGCCAGCTCCTCCTCGTCCAGCGCCCGCGGCCACGGGGCGACCATCACCGACTCGGCCATCGCCGCGTACCCCATGCCCTGCCACAGCTCCTCGGTCAAAAACGGCATGATCGGATGCAGCAGGCACAGCGCCCGCGACAGCACGTAGTGCATCACCTGCAGCACCTCCGCCTTCCGGGCCTCGTCGCCGCCGTTGAGCACCGACTTGGCGTATTCCACGTACCAGTCGCAATACTCGTGCCAGAAAAACTCGTAGATCGCCTTGGCGTAGTCGTTGAACCGGCAGCGCTCGATGTTCTCGTCGCACGCCGCCACCGTCTTGTGCAGCCGCGCCAAAATGTGCTGGTCGTCCGCCGTCAGCATCTCCGCGTGGAAGCGCGGCTCGGCCACGTCCACCGACTGTCCGCCGGTGTGCATCTGCAGGAACCGCGCCGCG
>CAYODC010000081.1:2569-8592 GCA_964402575.1 uncultured Verrucomicrobiota bacterium | reverse complement strand
CCCGAACACCACCTTGCGCCCGCAGCTCTTGAACAACGCCGGATACAGCTTCATCCGCAGGAACAGCCCCAGCGACCCGCCCAGTCCCCCGATCAACGTGTACAATATCTCCGCCCACACGATCTTCCCCAGCCCCATGTTCCCGTACATCAACGCGCGGTACGCCCCGAACGCCGACCCCTTCGTCACTTCCTTCACCTTGAATTCCGCGGATTCAGCCATGACCAATCCCCGTTTCTCATCCGTTATTGTTGTAGCTGCGCCCGCTGGGCGCGGCATCCAGCCCAATCGATCCGCGCCCAACGGGCGCGGCTACAGGCGATCCAAGACGGTTTTCCGAATCCCGCGGGCGCATCCGCTCATCCGTTCCGGAAAAACCGCCGGTGCCAGATCGCGATGTTCATCAGGCCCCACAGCACGTGGTTGTGGTTCTGCTTCATCGAGAGGTGCTCGTCGATCAGCCGGTCCACGAACGCCACGTCGAAATCCTCCCGGATCAGCGGCGATTCGTGCAGCAGCGCGACCATGAAATCCTTCAGCTGCGTCCGCAGCAGGTTCTTCACCGGCAGGCTGTACCCCTGCTTGCCGCGCCACACGATCTCCTTCGGCAAAATGCCTTCCAGCGCCTTGCGGAAAATGTACTTCGTCGTCATCCCCCGCAGCTTCTGGTTCCCCGGCACCGTCCCCAGGTATTCCACCAGCCGGTGGTCCAGCAGCGGCACCCGGATCTCCAGCGCCGACGCCATGCTCATCTTGTCCGCCTTCATCAGCACGCTGTCGCTCATCATGAACCGCGTGTCCAGATACGCCTGCCGGTTGACCATGTCCTTCGACGTGCACTTCGCGTTGTACTCCCTCACCCGCGCGAACGGATCGAACGGCACCTTCGCCTTGTATCCCTCCGTGAACAAATGCTGCTCCAGCCGCGGCTCCATGAAGTACTGCCAGCGCAGGTGCATCGCTTCCTCCGGCAGCAGCGACCCCTCGATAAACCGCTTGAACATGTTGATCGGACCCTTTTTCTCCGGCCGGTCCTCCAGCCCCTTCGCCCATTTCCCCACCAGGTCGTGCCTCACCCACTTCGGCAGGAAATTCAGGAACCCCGCGATCTTCGCCGCCTTGAACCGGTCGTAGCCGATGAATACCTCGTCGCCGCCCTCCCCGCTCAGGCACACCGTCACGTATTGCTTCGCCTTCTGGCAGATGAACATCAGCGGGATCGACGACAGGTCCGTCATCGGCTCGTCCAGATGCCAGATCGACTTCTCGATCGACGCCTCGTCCATCTTGTCGATGATCAGCACCCGGTGCTCCGTCCCGAAATGGTCCGCCACCACCTTCGCGTATTCCATCTCGCTGAACGTCTTGTCCTCGTAGCCGATCGTGAAGGTCTTCACCTGGCTCGACGAATGCTTGTGCATCATCGCCACGATCGTGCTCGAATCCAGCCCGCCCGACAAAAACGCCCCCAGCGGCACGTCCGATATCAGCCGCAACCGCACCGCGTCATCGATCAGCTCCCGGATCCGCTCGACCATCTCGCCCTCGGACCGCGCCACCCCCCGCTCGGGCATCTTCAAATCCCAGTATTCCTCCACCCGCAGCTGCCCGTTCTCCAGCACCGCCCAGTGGCCCGCCGGAATCTTGTGGATATCCTCGAACGCCGTCTCCGGCGCCGGCACGAACTCGAAACCCAGATACGCGTACAGCGCCGCGTGGTTCACCCGCCGCGCCACCTCCGGATCCTCCAAAATGCACTTGATCTCCGACCCGAACAGGAACCGCCCGTTTTTGAAATAGTAGTACATCGGCTTGATGCCGATCCGGTCCCGCACCAGCCACAACCGCTTCTTCTTCGAATCCCACAGCGAAATCCCGAACATCCCGATGAACTTGTGGACGACGTCAAAACCCCATTCCTCGTAGCCATGGAGGATCACCTCCGTGTCGGAGTGGCTCGTAAAAACGTGCCCCTTCGACTCCAGCTCCTGGCGGATCTCGGCGAAATTATAGATTTCCCCGTTGAACACCACCTGGACCGCGCCGTCTTCGTTGCGCATCGGCTGCCGCCCCGCCTCTGACAGGTCGATGATGCTCAGCCGCCGGTGCCCCAGCGTCACGTGCTCGTCGCACCACACCCCGTCCTGATCCGGCCCCCGGTGCGCGATGACTTCCGTCATCCGCTTCGCCAGCCCGGGGTCCCGCCAATTGAATCCGCAAATGCCGCACATGGAAGGCTACTTCTTCAGATAACCGTTGGCCCGGTACCACTCGCCCGTGACCTTCAGGCCTTCCTTCAGGCCCACCTTCGGCTCATACCCCAGCTCCCGCCGCGCCTTGTCGATCTTGAACGCCCGGTTCTGCCGGTACCAGTCCGCCCGCCGCCGGAACAGCGGCGGATCCCACGGCAACGGCTTGTAGAGGAATTCCACCACCGCGCTCACCCAATACAACGGCAGGAACGGCAAATGCACGAACTTGCAGGGCGTGCCCATCACCTCCGCGATCATCGCCACGATGTCCTTGATATAATAGTACTTCGCGTCCGCGATGATGTACGTCTGCCCCTTCGCCGCGGGCTTCTCCGCCGCCAGCTCGTGCGCGTCCACGAAGTTCTCCACGTACACCGGATGGTAGAACACCTTGCCGTCGCCGAAGAACGGGAAGAACCCCTTCTCCACCCACTTGTACATCATCAAAAAACGCCCCGGATCGCCCGGGCCGTACAGCGCCGTCGGCCGCAGAATCGTGATGTCCATGCCTTTCGCCATGAACTCCGCCGCCACCAGCTCGCCCTGGTGCTTCGAAAACTGGTAGTAGTCCTCCGGCTTGATCGGCGAGTTTTCGTCCCCGGGCGGGTTGTCGATGTTGCCGTGCACCCCTTGCGTGCTGCAATAGACCACCTTGCGCACCCCCTTCTTCTGCGCCAGCTCCAGCAGGCTCCGGAACCCGCCCTGGTTGATCTCGGTATACACCCGGTCCGCCATGTTGATCCGCCGGAATGCCGCCGCCAGGTGATGCACCACCTCCACCCCCTCCAGCGCCTCTTCCAGCGCCTTCGGATCCGTCACCGTGCCGTAAATGATCTTGGCGCCGCGGGCCTTGAACTCCTCGTCGAACAACCCCTTCTGGTTGTCCAGCACGACGGTTTCATGGCCGCGGTCCAGCATCCGCCGCGTCAAATGGCTGCCCGTGAACCCCGTCCCGCCTGTCACCAATACCTTCATGGTCATTTCCTTCCTCAAACTCTCGATTGCCGCCGTACCCTACGGAAACTCCCCGCCATTGAAAAGCCAAACCTGCCTTCCATCGGCTCTTGCCCCTCTCCGGAGGCAAACGGCCAAACCCGCTCCCGCTGCCCAAAATATTCTTAATGAAATCATAATATCGCTTGCATGCCTTGCCGGCGGGGGAATAGACTCCATGGACCATGGCCGTTTTTGCGCAAGCCCCATCTCCCCGCTCCCAGGGTCCGGATCCCGCCGCCGCTTCCCCCCCGCTGCCGCGCCAACCGTTCTATCGCTCTCCCCTCTTCCTGCTCACAGCCCTCGCCTTGACGCTCTCCCTCGGCTCCGCCGCGATCTCCTACCGCTGGGCCGACCGGAACCGACGCTCGAATTTGCTCATGCAGGCCCAACTCGTCGCTCAAACCATCGGCCAAGACCGCATCGCCCGCCTGTCCGGCACGCCCGCCGACCTCGCCTCTCCGGACTATCTGCGCCTCCGCGAACAGCTCGATGCCGTGCGGTCCGTCAATCCCCGGTTCCGCTACGTCTATCTAATGGGCCGCCATCCCGACGGACACATCTTCTTCCTGGTCGAATCCGAACCTCCCAACGACGTGTTCCCTCCCTCCGAGGTGGGAAGCGCCTACGACGAGGCGTCGGAGGCCCTGCGCCAAGCCTTTGTCGACGGACGCCCCTTCACCGAAGGCCCCTTGCCCGATGAATGGGGCATCTGGGTCTCCGCCCTCGTCCCCCTCACCCATCCATCCACCGGCGCCATCCCCGCCGTCCTGGGCTTCGACATCGATGCCTCCCACTGGAGACGTGATACCGCCCTCCAGGCCGCCCTCCCCATCGCCCTGGTCGCCATCGCCGTGCTCCTCGCCGTCATCTCCCTCCTCCTCCAGGACAGCCGCCGCACCCTCCGCCGGCGACAGGCGGAACTGGAGGAAAGCCAAGCCCGCTTCGCCCAAATCGCCGAACAAAGCCGCACCTTCATCTGGGAGGTGGATGCCGAAGGACTCTTCACCCACGCCAGCCCGGCCTGCAGCCTCCTGCTCGGCTACACCCCCGCCGAACTCATCGGCCGCTTGCATTTCTACGACCTCCACCCCCCCGAAAACCGCACCGCCTTCATGCAATCCTTCTTCGATTCGTTCGCCCGCAAGGAACCCATCGCCAATTGCGAATACCCCATGGTCACCCGCAACGGCCACGTCATCTGGGTCAACACCAACGCCATCCCCGTCCTCCATCCCGATGGATCCCTCCGCGGATTCCGCGGCAGCAACATGGATATCTCCCTGCGCCGCCTGGCCGAAGAGGCCCTGCGCCAACGCGATCTCTTCGAAACCAAGGTCACCGACGCCTGCGCCCTCCTCCTGAGCCCCCCCGACAAGGATTCCGGCGGCGACCGCATCGATGCCGCCCTCTCCCTCCTCATGACCGCCGCCTCCGCTCAGCGGGCCTTCATCTTCGAAAACTGGGTCGATCCCGTCGACGGCATCTGCCTCCGGCAAACCCACGAGGTCTGCGCCGATTGGATCCCCCCCCTCAGCGGCCACCCCGCCCTTCAGCACCTCCCCTACCGCGAAATCTGCAACGGCTGGGGCGAGGACCTCTCCCTCGGGCGCTGCGTCCAGGGCGACTCCGCCAGTTTCCCCGATCCAGAACGCAAAGTCCTCGAATCCCTCGGCATTGCCTCCCTCCTCGCCATCCCCATCCACAGCGCCGGCAAGTGGCGCGGCTTCATCGGCTTCGATTATGTCGAACACGCCCGCGTCTGGGACGAAGACGACATGAAACTCCTGCGGACCGCCGCGGAAGTCATCGGCGGCTACCTCCATTCCGCCGAGCTCGGCGCCATCCTCCAGGCCGAACGCGACCGCTACAGCCGCATCATCGAACTCCTCTCCGATACCGTCTGGACCTTCGAGCTGGATCCCCGCCAGCGCTTCGTCGATGGCTACATCTCCCCCGCCATGGACCAGATGCTCGGCCTCCCGCCCGGCACCATCGGTCACCGCTTCGAACACGTCCTCGAATATGTCCACCCCGATGACCATCCCGCCGTGGTCGAGGCCCTCATGTCCTCCCCCCCGGGCCGCCCCTCCCGCCGCAGCGTCGAATACCGCGTCATGAACCGCAACCGCGAGTGCCGCTGGTTCCTCTCCAATGGCTCCGTGCACCGCAAGTCCAACGGCCACCTCATCGTCTACGGCACCACCTCCGACATCACCGAACGCCGGCGCGCCGAGGACGAACTGCGCCAAACCAACCTGCGCCTCGAAGAATCCGCCGACCGCGCCCGCCAACTGGCCCGCCAGGCCCAGGAGGCCAGCGAGGCCAAAAGCCGCTTCCTCATGCAGATGAGCCACGAAATCCGCACCCCCATGAACGCTGTCCTCGGCATGGCCGACCTGCTCGAGGAAAGCGCCCTCTCCCCCGACCAGCTCCGCTTCCTCGGCATCCTCCAATCGGCCGGCAACCACCTCCTCGGCGTCATCGACGACATCCTCGATTTCTCCAAGCTCGAATCCCACTGCGTCCAACTCGCCCACCGCCCCTTCGACCTCCACCTCATGGCCGAAAAATGCGCCCAGTTCATCGCCGTCAAGGCCATGGAAAAGGCCATCGAAATCGCCTACAGCCTCGCCCCCAACGTCCCCCAGTTCGTCCTGGGCGACGAACAGCGCCTCCGCCAGGTCATCATCAACCTCATGGGCAACGCCCTCAAATTCACCGACGCCGGCAGCGTCAGCCTCGTCCTCGAATGCGCCGGCCCCGACCGCCTGCGCC
>CAYODC010000081.1:2018-2559 GCA_964402575.1 uncultured Verrucomicrobiota bacterium | reverse complement strand
CGCCTCGTCGTTCGCGACACCGGCATCGGCATCCCCCCCGAACAAATCTCCCAGATCTTCCAGCGGTTCTACCAAACCGACCTCTCCCTCTCCCGCCGCTACGGGGGAACCGGCCTCGGCCTCACCATCACCCGCGAAATCGTCGAACTCATGCACGGCGAAATCCAGGTCTCCAGCACCGTCGGCACGGGCTCCGTCTTCACGATCCTCCTCCCCCTCCTCCCCGCCTCCCCCGATCAAATCGCCGCTCTTTCCGCCACCGCCACCGCCCACACCGGCCCCGCCTCCTCCCCCCTGCCCCCCATGACCGTCCTCCTGGCCGAAGACCTGGCCGTCAATCGCGACATGGTCCGCTTCTACCTCAGCGGCCACCCCGTCGAAATCGTCGAGGCCGTCAACGGACTCGAAGCCGTCGAATCCTGCGCCCGGCAACGCTTCGACCTCGTCCTCATGGATGTCGAAATGCCCGAAATGGACGGCCTCGCCGCCATGCGGCGCATCCGCGAAAACGAACAGGAAACGGGCTCCCCCCCCGTCCTCA
>CAYODC010000081.1:0-2007 GCA_964402575.1 uncultured Verrucomicrobiota bacterium | reverse complement strand
CGTCCAGGCCTCCCCCGCCCGCGAGGCGCAGACCCCGCCCCCCCCTCCTCCCCCCTCCCCTTCCCGCCATCCCGTCGACCTGGACCGCCTGATCCGTGAATTCGATGGCGATGCCCCCCTGGCCATGCAAATGCTCCACGCCTTTCTGGACTCGCTGCCTTCCCTCCTCAACGACATCCGTTCCGCCCTCGCCGCCCATGACCTCGAAAACGTCCGCCGCTCCGCCCACGCCATCAAGGGCGCCGCCGCCAATCTCGCCGCCGACCCCCTCGCCCAAGCCGCCAGCGCCCTGGAAACCGCCGCCCGGAACTCCGGCGAAAACGAATGCGCCCGGCAGCTCCTCCCGCTTCAATCCGCCACCGCTGCACTGTTCCGCCAAGTCCACCCATCCACCCCCACCCCCATCCAGGAGGCTCCCGAATGAACATACTCGTTGTCGATGATGAACTGGTCAGCCGCATCAAAATCACCAAGCTCCTCTCCGCCTACGGCAACTGCACCACCGTCGAGGACGGCCCCGCCGCCCTCTGCGCGTTCGGCTTCGCCTTCGGCTCCGGCAAACCCTTCGACCTCATCGCCATGGATGTCGAAATGCCCGGCCTGCGCGGCCAGGAAGTCGTCAAGGCCATCCGCTCCTGGGAAACCCGCCTCGGCGTCGAACGCCCCGAGGAATTCCCCTCCGCGCACAACGTCCGCATCGTCATGGTCACCGCCTCCCGCGACATGAACGTCATCTCCAGCTCCTACCAGCAGCTCTGCGACGACTACCTCGTCAAGCCCGTCACCCCCGACAACATCCGCGCCAGCCTCGTCAAGCTGGGCCTGGTCTGATCCTCCCTCCCCTCCCCGGCGGATGCCTTCCAGTTGCATCCCCGCCAACTTGCGTTATGGTTGAAACTCACCAACCAGGAGATTCTGCATGAACCGGTTTTTCGCCATGACCCTCGCCGCCTTGGTTCTCGCCGCCGGCACCCCCGCCGCCCGTGCCCTCCAATGGAGCGAAGACCTCGCCTCCGCCGCCACCCAGGCCCGGCAGGAGGGCCGATGGCTCCTCCTCAACTTCAGCGGCTCCGACTGGTGCGGATGGTGCATCCGGCTCGACCGCGACGTGTTCTCCCAGCCCGCCTTCAAGGAGTTCGCCGCCGCCCACCTCGTCCCCGTCCTGCTGGATTTCCCCCTGAACAAACCGCAATCCCCCGCCGTCAAGGCCCAAAACCAGCGCCTCCAGCGTTACTTCAACATCGAAGGCTTCCCCACTTTCCTGCTCTTCACTCCCCAAGGCGAATTCGCCGCCCTGCTCGGCTACGAACCCGGCGGCCCCGAGGTGTTCATCGCCACCATCCGCCGCGCCCAGGCCCGCCACCAGCTCCGCTCCCCCGCCGCTCCCCCCGCCCCGCGCCTGCCCCCCCTCTGAGCCCTCCCCCCCACTTCTCGGCTGGATTCTTTCTGTTGCGGTCCCCCGGGGCTTGTGGCTAAATCCCCCCCCATGCAGAACATCGTCAAGCAGTGGATCACCGCCCTCGGCGAGGATCCCGAACGGGAAGGCCTCCGCCGTACCCCCCAGCGCGTCGCCGACGCCTGGACCTGTCTCACCCGCGGCTACCAGCAGGATCCCGCCGAAATCCTCCAATCCGCCCTGTTCGAGGTCGAAGCCAACCACATGGTCATCGTCCGCGACATCGAAATCTACTCCCTCTGCGAACATCACCTCCTCCCCTTCTTCGGCGTCTGCCACATCGGCTACATCCCCCGCGGCAAAATCATCGGCGTCAGCAAGCTCGCCCGCCTCGCCGACCTCTTCGCCCGCCGCCTCCAGATCCAGGAACGCCTCACCAACCAGATCGCCCGCACCCTCATGGATGCCCTTCAGCCCGAAGGCGTCGGCGTCATCATCGAAGCCCAGCACCTCTGCATGATGATGCGCGGCGTCGAAAAACAGAATTCCCGCATGGTCACCTCCGCCATGCTCGGCAGCTTCCACGACTCCGTCGCCACCCGCAACGAATT
>CAYODC010000080.1:0-8744 GCA_964402575.1 uncultured Verrucomicrobiota bacterium | reverse complement strand
GTCGCACGCGTACTGCGCCCGCCGCTCCTCCGGACGCATCTGGTTCTGGATGCAGCCAACCGTCAGCCCCAGATACTGGTAGAGCGTCCCCATCCACGTCGCATCGCGCTTCGCCAGATAGTCGTTGACCGTCACGACGTGCACGCCCTTCCCCGTCAAGGCATTGAGATAGACCGGCAGCGTCGCCACCAGCGTCTTGCCTTCCCCCGTCGCCATTTCCGCAATCCGCCCCTGGTGCAGCACCATCCCGCCGATGAGCTGCGTGTCGAACGGCACCATGTCCCACGTCTGCGGATGCCCGCACACGTCCACCACCGTCCCGCACAACCGGCGGCACGCGTTCTTCACCACCGCAAACGCTTCGCTCATCATCGCGTCAAGCGTTTCTCCCTTGCGGACCCGCTCCCGGAATTCCTCCGTCTTGGCCTTCAGCTCCGCGTCGCTCAGCGACTGCAACCCCGTCTCCAGCTCCTGGATGCGGGCCACCATCGGACGCAACTTCTTCAAGTCACGCTCGTTTTTCGTCCCAAGGATTCTTTTCAGCAGCCACTGCATAACTCGTCTCGATTCAGGAAATAAAAGGGTGGGGGTTCCAATAAATCGGGTCACTTTACCCCTCGCCCCCCCGCCCTGACAAGCACGGAACCCCCTCTCCCACTCGTGACTCCCGCTCCTCCCCGTCCGGGACAGTCTAGACCCGCCGAACCGAAATTCTTCCTATCTTTTTCTTGCCCTGATAGTAACGCTCGAAATCGGTCTGCTCGTCCTCGGGCGGCTCGAAGGCTTCCACCGGACAAAATCCCGCGGCACCGGCAAAAACTCCGGAAAGCTGCTCGAAATAGGGCTCGTGGTCGGTGGCCACGTGAACCACGCCGGCAACCGTCAGTGTCCGGTGCAGCGCCTCCAAAAAGCGCGCATTGAACAATCGGTGACCTTCATGACGCGCCTTCGGCCACGGATCGGGAAAAAAGATATAATAGACCGACACCGATTCCGGCGGCAGCAAATGCGCCACCGCGTAGTAGGCCTCCACCCGCAGCAGGCGGATGTTCTCCATATCCAGCCGCCGCGCCCGGTTGTCCACCTTCCGGATCCGCCGCAGCATCCGGTCGATCCCCAGGTAGTTCACCTCCGGGGTTTTCCCGGCCCGGGCCAGCAGGAACCGCCCCTTCCCGCATCCAAGGTCCACCTCCAACCGGCGTTCCGGATGCCCGAAGGCCTCCCGGACCCGCAACGGCCCCAGCCATTCCGAGTCCGTCGCCGGCACCATCCTCAGACTGTGTTCGATCATCCCGGTTCCCGCCGTCAACTGCGCCCCTTGAAAAACGGCGGAGCAGCCCTCCGGCCGCTCCGCCTTCGTTCCCGGCGCCTCCTAGGGGGCCGCCGCCTCGGGCTTCAATTCCGACACCGCCTGGAGATTCATCGCCGCTACGGCCTTGGCCATGTCGTCGAAATTCTCCAGCCCGCTCCCGTTGATCTTCACGCTGAAGCGGGACCCCATGAACACCTGGATCTCGGCATCCTTCGAAACCTTGTCGAAGGTCTCCAGCGCCTTGAATCCCTGATAGGTCGTCGTCCGCTCAAATCCGGTGCGGGTTTCCCGATCCACCTCGTTGTTCGCCATGCCCATCATCGCCATCGCGCCCAGGCCGCCCATCCCGCCCATGTCCGTCAATTCGACGCGGATCGACTTCTCGCCGCTCTCGTAGACGCCCGTGGCCACCACGGTGCTGATGCCGAAGGCCGCTTGCTTCTCCGAACCGGCTTCCACCCGCTCGTAGCCGGGCAACTCCTTGGGCAAGGCCTCTTTCAGCGCCTTGGGCGACACCATCGCGGGCACGTTGGTCGATTGCGCCTGCGCCGCCCCCGTCAATGCCCTCATCATCGCCGCCAGATCGGCCTCCTGCTGGGCCCAGGCCGCCGAAGCCACCATCGCCGCCATCCCCAAGGTCCACATCTTCTTCATTTTCTTGCCTTTCTCTTGTCGGTTTCTGTCCGTGACGCCCCTTGCCGGAGCTCGTCTAAATCTCCGCCGTCCACCGTCGCCTCATCCATAGGTCAACGCCACGGGATTGCGCAGCATCCCGATGCCGTCGATCTCGCATTCCACCACGTCCCCGTCGTGCAGCACCACCGGCGGCTGGTGCGCCGACCCGATGCCCCCCGGCGTGCCCGTGGAAACCACGTCGCCCGGCTCCAGCGTCATCACCCGGCTCAGGTCCGCCAGCACCTGCTCGAGGCGGAAAATCATCTTCGAAGTCTTCGATTCCTGCAGCACCGCCCCGTTGACCCGCTGGCGGATGCCCAGCGCATGCGGCCGCTTGATCTCGTCGCGCGTCACCAGCCACGGCCCCATCGGACCAAAGCTGTCCGCGCTCTTGGCGAAATACCACTGCAACCGCTGCTTCTGCAGGTCGCGGTCGGTCACGTCGTTGAACACCGTGTAGCCCGCCACCGCGGACAGCGCCTCTCCCTCGTGGAGATCCCGCGCCCGCCGCCCGATCACCAGCGCCAGCTCCACCTCCGCATCCACCCGCTCCATGCCCGGACGCAAGCGGATCGGATCCTGCGGACCGCACAGCGCGCCCGGGCTCTTGGCGAAATAGACCGGCTGCGTGGGCACCTTCGCGTCGAACTCCTTCGCATGGTCCCGGTAGTTTTTCCCCAGGCAGATGATCTGCCGCGGCGCCGCCACCGGCGGCCCCAGCCGCACCCCGTCCGCACGCACCGTCTTCAGGCTCTTCTCGGCCAGCAACCCCTTCAGCCGCCCCAGGCCGAACGTGCGCCAGAACCGCGCGTCGTAGTCCTCGATGTCGAATACCATCGCGCGCACGTCCACGATCCGCGCCGGCTCCTGCTTCGTCGCCTCCAGCCAGATCCCCGGACGCTCCGCCCCCGCCTCGCCAAACCGCACCAGCTTCATTTCGAGGCCCTCCGCGGCGTGAATACCTTGTGGACCGGGGCCGGCGGCAGCCCCTCCCCCGCGCGCGTCTTCCCCAGCGGCCCCAGCACGTCGTCCGTCGTCTTGAAATGGCACTTGGCCACCTCTAGGAACGCCGCGCCGCCATGCTTCGCCGCAATCTCGCCCGCCACCGCCTTGACCTTGTCCGAGGCCCCCTTCGGCAGCTTCACCGAAAATTTCTCCCCCAGCTTGTCCATCGCGGTCAGGAATCCCGAACGGGCCAGGATCGATGCCGCCGCCACCGCGATGTCGCTTTCCGCCTTGTGGCGCTGCTCCAGCTTGATCTGGCGCCCCTTCTGCTGCAGCGCCCGCTGGATCTGCTGCTCCGGACCAAACTGGTCGCTCAGCGCCCGCGGACACCCCGGCACCTTCTCCAACAGGTTCTCAATCGCCCGCGCATGCCCCCAGGCCAGGATCCGGTTCACGCTGCCCATCGTCGCGTATAGCCGGTTGTAGGCCGCCGGCCCGATCGACACCACCACGAAGCGCTCGCCCAGGCGTCCCCGGATCTTTTTCGCCAGGTCCTGCGCGGCCTTGTCGCTGGTGATCGTCTTGCTGTCGCGCACGTTCATCGCCTTCAGGTCCTTGGCAATCGCCTCGTCCACGTAGGCCGCCGCAATCACCAGCGGACCGAAGAAATCCCCCTTGCCGCTTTCGTCCACCCCCATGTGCGGCGCGCTCGCCTCCGGATGCAGCACATCTTCGTACCCCAGCCGCGCCTCCCCCAGCACCTGCGGCTCCAGCACGAACGTGATCCAGTCCGCCGCCCCCTTGCCCTGCACCAGGCACTTGCCGCTGGCATACAAGGCAATCTGGCAATCCTCCCCCTCCGCCGCCGCCACCGTGTATTCCACCCGGCGCGGACGGTAATTCCCCTCCCGCAGAATCCGGGCCGCCACCTCCATCTGCGCGGGCGACAGCTTCACCGTGTACGACATCTTTTTTTCCATCATGGCCCCGCACCCTACCAGACCCCGCCCCCGCTGGCAACGCTCGGCCCAAAAGCCCCCATCCGGCCAGGGCCAACGCATCCACACTCCCCCAAACGGCTCAACGGCAACGGCCTTGTCTCGCATAGGCGCATGCCGCGCAAATGGTCGCAAGCGCCAAAGGGCGATTCTGGGACATGGCGCCTGTTGGGAAATCCCGAAATTTGTTTTTCCGAACCCTTCGAGTAAACCCGACGCCAGGACGGCCCCATTCTGGCGGTTCGGATCGGCGGTTGCGTTCCTTTCGCGTCAGTTGCGACTCTTGCGTTGAATGGATCGGAGGATGGAGATGCGTTTGCGTTTGCCCTGACCATCCGGCCCCGGAACATTGACATCGCCCCCCCCTCGGGTTAGCATCTCGTGCAGTGAAATCACACGCGGCCGGCTTTCCCGGCGCACCAACGTATTGGAGATGGCTGATGAAAAAAACGCTCCTGTTCCTCTTTGCCTCCTGCCTGGCATGGGCCATGCTCTCCGGGTGCGCCACCTTCCAGGACGATCCGTTCGCCAACGAACCCGAAACCGATGAAGGCGTCGCCGCCCTGGCCTCCAGCCGCCTCAGCAGCGATCCCATGACCGGCAGCGCGACCCTGAAGGTGGGCGTCGACGAAGGCCTCGCCATCCTCTACGGAACCGTGCCGAACGAAGCCACCCGCCAGCGCGCCCTCCGTATCCTGGAAACCACGCCCGGCGTCTACGAAGTCCTCGATCAAACCCGCAAGCGCTAACCGCGGCGCCGGGCCCCGCCCCCGGCTTCATCCCTTATGCCCTCATCCCGCCATCGTTCACGCCGGTGGCGGAACCGCCTGTTCGCGGGCCTCCTCCTGGCCGCCGCCGCGGGATGCACCTCGCTGTCTTCCCCGGAAAACTCCGCCTCGCGCCGCCTCCGCCCCCCCCCGGCCATCCCCCCGGGCCACGCCTCGGCCGACCGCGCCCTCTTCGCCGCGTTCTACGCCGCCAACGGCATTTCCCTGACCCCCGCCGATACCGAGCAAATCATGCCCGGCGTCTTTCCCCGCGGACGCCCCGACCGCCATGCCATGAGCCGCCTTGCCCGCCAGCACAACCGACTCATGATGGCCGTCCAGGCCGATGAAACCTTCTTGTGGGATGCCCTCGGCCACAACCTCCCCCTCCTGATCCTCCTGCCCTCCGGCGGCACCCGCAACCCCGCCCTCTCCCCCCGGATCCCCATCGCCTGGAACCGCTCCCAGGGAACCCTCGACCTGCTCGGCGGCGACGGCTCCGTGGAAACCCTTTCCCCTGCCGAATTTTTCGCGCGCCGCGCCCCCCTCAAGCACGCCGCCCTGGCCCTGCTGCGCCCCGGCGCCGTCCGCCAACTCCACCCGACGCGCGAACAACAATTGCTGCTGGCGGATTTTTGGCTCGAAAAAGGCTATTTCCGCCGGGCCCACGCCACCTACCAAAATGCCGGCCGCACCGCTCCCGCCGGCACCGATGTCGATGTCCTCCTCGGCCGCGGCAATGTCTTGTTCCGCCAGGGCCGCTACAAACAGGCCATCCCCGTCTTCCAGGCCGCCCTCGAACTCGAACCTGACAACCCCAAAATCCTCAACAACCTCGCCTACGCCATGCTCCGCGGCGACGACGTCCTCCTGCCCGCGCTTCGCCACGCCGAAAAAGCCGCCCAACTCGATCCCGACAACCCCGTCGTCCTCGAAACCCTCGGCAGCATCCACCTCAAACTCGGCGACCCCCTCCTCGCCGCCAAAACCCTCGAACGCGCCTGGGCCCGCGCCCTCAAACGATCCCCCGAAGTCCAAGTCGCCATCATGGACCAGTTGATCCGCGCCTGGTATGCCGCCCATCGAATCGACCTCGCCTGGCAAGTGGCCCAACAACGCCAACGCGCCTTTCCCCAGTTCGCCATCCCCAAGGATATCCTCTTCCACTTCCCCGACCTCGCCAAACCCCCGGAAAAATCCGCTCCCCCCTAGCTGATAACCATGCCGCCAAACCCGATTTCTGGAGTTGATGATTGTTTGTTTCATGTTAAGCTCCGTTCGAAATCATGACCAATCATCTGGCATCCCCCCATCCGCTTCGCCTTCCTACTCGCCTCTGTCCCGTCCTCGCTTCCCTCCTTTTCCTGGCCTTCACCAGCGGCTGCACCAGCCTTTCCCCGCGCGACGATTTTCGGTCCCTTCGCCGCGTCCCCTCCGTCGACAAGGAAGCCCACAGGTCCGACCAGGCCCTGCTCGCCGCTTTCTTTTCCGCCAACGGAATCCGCCTTTCTTCCGAGGAAATCCGCGACTGTCTACCCGACTCCGCTCCGCAGGGTCGGCTCAACCGCCAAGTCATGCGCCATTCCGCCCACCGGCATCATCGCACCCTGGCGACCGTCCGCGCCGATGAAGAATTGTTGTGGAAGGCCCTGGGAGCCAACACCCCCCTCCTGCTCCTCCTCCCCCGGGGAAACACCTACCAGCCATCCGCCACCCCCGTCATCCCCGTGGCCTGGGACCGCGCCGCCGGCACCCTCGATCTCCTCGACGGCAATGGCGCCGTCCACTCCCTCCCCGCCGCCACGTTCTTTGAACGGCGCGACCCGCTCAAACACGCCGCGCTCGTGCTCGAACCCTCCCGCCTGCGTCCCTCCCGCGAGCAAGGCCTCCTCCTCACCGACTTCTGGTACACCCCGCTCTTCTACCGCAACGAAACCGTGGTCTTTTCCCCCGTCCAAACCGTCGAGACTCCCTGCGGCACCGATCTGCAATCCCTTTTGGATCAAGGCGCCCGCCTGATCCGCAAAGGACGCTTCAAGGAGGCCATCCCCGTCTTCCAAGCCGCCCTCGAACTCGACCCCGACAACCCCAAGATCCTGACCAACCTCGCCTACTGCATGCTCAACGGCGATGGCGAACTCATGACCGCCCTGCGCCACGCCAACCGGGCCGTCACCCTCGACCCCTACAACCCCCTCGCCTTGGAAACCCTCGGCAGCATCAACTTCCGCCTCGGCGACGCCCTCGCCGCCGCCCAGTACTTCCAGCGCGCCCTCGCCCGCGCCCTGCACCGCCCCGACGAAACCCAAATCGCCATCCTCGATCAACTCGTCCGCGCCTGGCTCGGTGCCCATCGCGAAGACCTCGCCTGGCAGGTCGCCGACTACCGCCACCGCACCTTTCCCCGGTATAAATTCCCCCGCGACATCCTGCGCTACTTCCCCAAATTGCTCCAGCCCCCCACCCCCTCTCCCCTGCCCCCCGGCTGACCAGCCCCCCCCTCAAGGCCGGCGCGATTCCAGTTCCGCCAAGGCCTCGTCCGGCACGTTCAAGCCGCCAAAGCCCACTCCCAGCCGGATCCCCGGCGAAACCTCGCCATGGAAATCCGATCCCCCCGTCGGCACCAGCCCGTGCGCCCGCGCCAACAACAAAAAATCCTTCGTTAAATCCGCCGAGTGCTCCGAATAATAGCACTCCACCCCCGACAACCCCGCTTCCGCCAGTCGCGCCAACAACCCGGCCATCGCTTCCTTGCCGATCCGCAACGTAAACGGATGCGCCAGCACCGCCACCCCCCCCGCCTGCCGGATCAACGCCACCGCCACCTCCGCCGTCAGCCTCGGCCGATCCGCATAGCCCGGCTTCCCATCCCCCAGCCACTTGTCGAACACCTCGTTCTTGTCCTTCGCATACCCCTTCTGCAGCATCACCTGCGCGAAGTGCGGCCGCCCCACCACGTCCTCGCCGGCAAACCCCGACACCTCTTCCCACGTCATCGCAAACCCCAGCGCATTGAGCTTCTCCAGGATCGCCCGGTTGCGCATCTCCCGCCCGTTGCGAATCCATTCCATCTGCCGCACCAGCTCCGGATTCGCCACGTCCATCCAGTAGCCCAGCATGTGCATCACCCCGTGCGCGCAATCCACGCTCAGCTCCACCCCCGGCACCGCCCGCACCTTCCGTCCCTCCCCCGCCGCCAAAAACCTCGGCAGCCCCGCCACCGTGTCGTGATCCGTCAGCGCCAGCGCCGACAGGCCGATCTTCTCGGCCTCGCCCATCAGCTCCTCCGGCGTCAGCGATCCGTCCGAAAACGTCGAATGGCAGTGCAAATCGATCATGGCAGGTTCCAGAGTTCAGGGTTCGGGAGGCAGGGGATTGTTCAACGGTTCAGCGCGGTCATGAAACACCAGGAAACAGATTCAGGGTCCAGGGATTCGGCTTTCACCTGAACCCTGAACCCTGAATCCTCCTTCCCGGCGCGCGCGCCGGGAATTCGTACTCCTTACTTTCCGGAGCCCGGCGACCACTCCTCGGGCTTGTCCGAGGAACCCAGCGCCGCGTCGAACGCACCCGCCAAGTCCACCAGGTCTTCGCCCGGACGCAGCCCTTCGAGCATGCTGTCGTCGACCTTGAATTCGTCTTCCGACAGCTTCGCGGCCTTGATGCTCAGCCCGATGCGCCGGTCGATCGGATCGATCTTGATCACCCGCGCCTCGACTTCCTGGCCCGGCTGCAGCACGTCGCGGATCTTCGCCACGTGGTCGTCGCTGATCTGGCTGATGTGCACCAGCCCGTCCACGCCTTCCTCCAGCTCCACGAACGCCCCGAAGCTCGCCAGCTTGCTGACCTTGCCCTTGATGAGCTGCCCAATCCGGTAGCGGCCCGAAATCCCCGCCCACGGATCTTCCTGCGCCTGCTTCAAGCCCAGGCTGATGCGCTGGTTTTCGGGAGAGACTTCCAGCACGATCGCCTCGACCTCGTCGCCCTTCTTCAGCACTTCGCTCGGATGGTTGATCTTCCGCGCCCAGCTCATGTCGGACACGTGGA
>CAYODC010000079.1:5318-8792 GCA_964402575.1 uncultured Verrucomicrobiota bacterium | reverse complement strand
GCCGCGTGCCGGGCGGCCTGGGCATGGACGCGGGGGGCCGTTTCAGAGGAGGAGGGGGGCGCCTGTTTCGCAAGAAGGAAGAGGAGTCCCATGCCCCCGAACAGGGCGAATAGAATCCCGGACATGCGGATGGGGGGGGGGAGCTTCATGTTTTGCACGCAGGGAAAGCGTATCACAGTCTCCAGAGCGCCGCCAAGGCAGTCGAAAGAGCGAGGCTGATTTCATGCCCGTTGCCGGCGTTTGAAAAAATGCGATCCGGACGGAAATTGCCGCTTGCCAAGGGGGGGGGCGGGTGGTAGGTTTCGCGCGATTTTTGCACCCGGCAAAATCCGGGAGCATGGAATACGGAAGCAGACAACATGAAAAAAGACATTCATCCCAAGTACGACGACGCCACGATTTCCTGTGCCTGCGGCTTTGTGCTCAAGACCCGTTCGACAGTCAAGAGCATGAGCGTGAACACCTGTGCGGCGTGTCATCCCTACTTCACCGGTCAGGCGAAGTTCATCGACACCGAAGGGCGCGTGGATCGCTTCAAGAAGCGCTATGCGGCCAAGGCCGCCTCCAAGAAGTAGCGGGCGCGCCAGGCGGGCCGGATTTCCCTTTGCGGGAGTGTCCGGCCCGTTTTGCATTCCTGCCACACCCGTTTCGGAGGTTGTTCCATGGAGCTGGATCCGTCCTATTTCCGCCAAGTGGCTTCGCGCGCCGAGGAGCTCGAGCAGGCCATGTCGGTTCCCGGCGCGGCGTCCAATCCCCGCACGTTCAAGGAGCTGGTGCGCGAGCACCAGCGCCTGCGTGATCTGCTGGCGGCCTCCGGGGAGTACGAGCGCCTGAAACGGCAGCTGGCGGAGAGCGAGGAATTGCTGGCCGGCAGCGGGAGCGATCCGGAACTGGCGGAGGTGGCCCGCCTGGAAAAAACGGAGATCGAGACGCGGTTGCCCGGGGCCGAGCGGGGGCTCATGGCCTTGATGCTGCCGCCGGATCCGGCCGACAGCCGCAACACGATTCTGGAAATCCGCGCCGGGACCGGCGGGGAGGAGGCGGCGTTGTTCGCGGGCGACCTGTACCGCATGTATGTGCGCTATGCCGAATCGAAGGGCTGGAAGTGCAGCGTCCTGGATGCCTCGCACTCCGATCTGGGCGGTTTCAAGGAAATCATTGTGTCCATCGAGGGCACGGATGTGTACAAGACCCTGCGCTACGAGAGCGGGGGGCACCGCGTGCAGCGGGTTCCCGAAACGGAAGCCCAGGGGCGGATCCATACCTCCGCCGCGACCGTCGCGGTGCTGCCCGAAGTGGAGGAAGTCAGCGAAGTGGAAATCAAGCCGGAAGAACTGCGGATTGATTTGTTCTGCGCGTCGGGGCCCGGCGGGCAGAAGGTCAACAAGACGGAATCGGCCATCCGCATCACCCACCTGCCCACGGGGCTGGTCGTGGCCTGCCAGGATGAACGCAGCCAGAACCGGAACCGCGAAAAGGCGATGAAAGTGCTGGCGACGAAGCTGCTTGACCTCCGGCGCCAGCAGGATCACGACAAAATGGCCAGCGAGCGCAAGACGCAGATTGGCTCCGGCGACCGCAGCGAGCGCATTCGCACCTATAATTTTCCCCAGAATCGCCTGACCGACCACCGGATCAATCTCACGTTGTACTGTCTCGACCAGATTATCGAAGGCAAATTGGACGAGGTGATCGAGCCCCTGCAGGCGCGGGACATCGAGCTGCGGCTGGCGGTCCAGATGGGGAAGAACGGCTGATGCCCGTCGCCGGCGCCACCTGGCGGGAATGGTTGTCCGCGGCGCAAGCCCGGCTGGAGGCCGCCGGAATCGAAGAAGTCGCCGTCAAATTGCGATGGGTGACGGCCCACCTGCTGGGGACCGGGCTGATGGACGTGTATGCGCATCATCAGGAGAGACCCGAAGCCGAAAGGCTCGCGCAGTTCCATGCGGCGGTGGATCGCCTGGAGAAAGACGAACCGGTTCAATACGTCATTGGCGAAACCGATTTCATGGGGCGGCGCATCCGCTGCGACCGGCGGGCATTGATCCCGCGTCCCGAGACGGAACTGCTGGTGGAATGCGCGGAGGAATACCTCCACACCCTCCCCGGGGGGGCGGCGGTGGTGGATGTCTGTACGGGCAGCGGGTGCATTGCCTGCGCCTTGGCGCGCCGCGTGCCGCACGCGCGCGTGGCCGCCACGGATATCCGCCCAGAGGCACTGGCGCTGGCGGGGGAAAACGCGAGGGAATGGGGAGTGGCGGTGGAGTGGAGGCGGGCCGATTTGCTGGAAGGCATGGCGGCCGGGTCCATGGATCTCGTGGTGTCGAATCCGCCGTACATCCGCAGCGAAGAGTGCGACCGGTTGCCGCGGACCGTAAGAGTCTTTGAACCCCGCGTGGCGTTGGATGGCGGCCGGGACGGGCTGGACATCATTTCACGGCTTGTCGAGCAGGCGGCGCATGTGCTTACATCCACCGGACGGCTGATGATGGAGATCGGCGATGACCAGGCCGATGCCGTGATGGAGTTGCTGTGCAGGACCCCCCGATTCAAAACCCAGACGCTCCGGTGCGACTTCGCCGGACGGGCACGCGTCGCGATAGCCGAGCGGACGGCGGATTGAGTGCTCGCCGCCGGCTGCCGCCGCCGCCGAAAGGCAAGGGCGTATACGCGGCCATGGCGGTGCTGTTTATCATGGCGGGTTTCATACTGCAGTTCCGGTGGATGCAGCACGCCACGAGTCGGAACTCGGAGGATATTGTCCTGCCGGCTTTTGCACGGCGGATCAGCGCATGGATGCTGCACAAGCGGGGGATTTCGGATGAGCAGGCGATGACGGGATCGGGCGGCCCCGAGAAGGTTCCGTGCGAGCATTGCCTGGGCAGCGGCATGGTGTATGGCGACGAAGGGGAAGCCTCCATGTGCCCGATTTGCCAAGGCGTGGGCTACCGGATGGTCCGCCGCCTGGATCCGGCCGACCGTATCTGCCCGGCCTGCGGGGGGATGGGCCGCGTGGTGTTTTTCGATTCCGGCCAGGCGGGGACCTGTCCCCGTTGCGACGGGCGGGGGTTGACCCGGAGCGCGGCCGCGCCGGCCGCCGTTCCCTGAGGAGTTCTCCTATGTTCGACCGTCTTTCCACCCGTCTTCAATCCGCTTTCCGCAATCTGCGCGGATACGGCCGGATTTCCGAAAAAAACGTCCAGGACGCGTTGCGGGAAGTCCGCATGGCCTTGCTTGAAGCGGATGTCCACTATGCCACGGCGAAGGAGTTCATCGAGCGGGTCAAAACCAAGAGTGTCGGGGCCGAAGTGCTGGAGAGCGTTACGCCCGGACAGCAGATCATCAAGGCGATCCACGACGAGCTCGTCGCGCTGCTGGGGGGGGAGCAGCAGGATTTCAACCTGTCGGCCATTCCGTCGGAGGTCATGCTGCTGGGGCTGCCAAATCTGGCCGATTCCCTGGCGGCCGTGCAGG
>CAYODC010000079.1:0-5308 GCA_964402575.1 uncultured Verrucomicrobiota bacterium | reverse complement strand
TGCTGCTGGGGCTGCACGGATCGGGCAAGACCACCACCAGCGGCAAGCTCGCGCGGCTGTGGAAACAGAAAGGCAAGAAGGTGCTGCTGGTGGCGTGCGACATCCGCCGGCCGGCGGCCGTTGATCAGCTCGAGGTGCTGGCCCGACAGTCGGGGGCGGGCATCGTGAAGCCCGAGCCGGGGGAGGCGGTGGCGGATCTTGGCCGCCGGGCGTTCAAGCATGCCCGCGAGAACTACTACGACATCGTCCTCTACGACACCGGCGGGCGGTTTCAGATCGATGAGGACCTGGTCGCGGAGTTGAAGGCCCTGCGGGCGGCCACGGAGCCGCAGAATGTCGTGCTGGTGCTGGATGCGGCGATCGGGCAGGAGTCCGTCCACGTGGCGCAAGCCTTCCATGAAGCCGTGGGCTTGACGGGCTTGATCCTGACCAAGCTCGACGGGGATGCGCGCGGCGGCGCGGCGCTGTCGGTGGTGTCGGTGACGGGCTGTCCCATCCTGCGCGTTGGCACGGGGGAACGTCCCGAGGATCTGGAGCCTTTCCATCCCGACCGCATGGCGTCGCGGATTCTCGGCATGGGCGACGTGGTTAGTCTCGTCGAGAAGGTGCAGGAGACCTTCGATGCGGGCGAGGCCGAGCGGATGCAGGAAAAGCTTAAGAGCAAGCAAGGGCTCGACCTGAACGATTTTCTCGCCCAGATGCGCCAGCTCAAGAAGATGGGGTCCATGGGCAAGCTGCTGGAGATGATGCCGGGCGCCGGGGCCTTGGCCGGCGACATGCGGCAGCGGATCGAAAAGGATTCCGGCCAGCAGATGAAGAAAACCGAGGCCCTGATCCTGAGCATGACGCCGCGGGAGCGGCGCCGGCCGGACATCATCGATGCCCGCCGACGCAAGCGCATTGCCGCGGGGAGCGGGCTCCAGGTCAGCGATGTGAACGAGCTGTTGCGCAACTTCCGCCAGGCCCAGCAGATGGCCAAGCGGATGAAGCAAATGCAAAAAAGATTGCCTCGCGGGGGGCTTTTTGGATAAAACCCCCGCCGGTTCATCAAGACCCGGGCATCCAACATGGCATGGCCGCTCCCGGGGCGGCAATTCAACGAACAGAACAAGGAAATCATATGGCAGTTAAGATTCGTCTTCGCAGAATGGGCGCCAACAAGAAGCCCTGCTTTCGCATCGTCGTCGCGGATGTCCGCAGTTCCAACGTCGGAGCGTGCATCGAGGAGATCGGCTGGTACGATCCCACCAAGAAAACCGACAACTACAAGCTGGATCTTGCGAAGGCCGAGGCCTGGATGGCCAAGGGCGCCCAGCCCAGCGAGACGGTTGCGGCCTTGATGAAGAAGAGCCGCGCGGCCAAATAGGGTGTCCGCCGTTTCGGCTTCCCTTCCCGGTCATTCTCCTCCTCCCCCCCCAAGGACTCCCATGAAAGAACTCATCGAATACGTCGTCAAGACGCTGGTGGACCACCCTGAAGATCTGCGCATCACGGAGATTGAAGGCGAGCGCACCATCGTGTTCGAGCTGCGCTGCCATCCCGAGGATGTCGGCAAAGTGATCGGCAAGAGCGGCAAGACCGTGGGCGCCATCCGCACCCTGCTGAGCACCGTGGCGGCGCGCCAAAACCGCCGCGCCATGCTCGAAGTGGTCGAATAGGCGCGCGTGGCCGCGGCCGGTGCCTTTGCAGATCGACATTCTCACAATTTTTCCGCGGATGCTGGACGGCATCCTGGGCGAGAGCATGATCAAGCGCGCCCAGGAGGCCGGACTGGTCCGGATCCGCTGCGTCAACCTCCGCGACTACGCAACGGGTGCGCACCTGACCACCGACGACCGCCCCTACGGCGGAGGTCCGGGCATGGTGATGAAGCCCGAGCCGGTGTTCAAGGCGGTGGATGACCTGCGCCGTCCGGAGACGAAGGTGATCCTGATGACCCCGCAGGGAGATCCTTTCAAGCAAGCGGCCGCGCAGGCACTTTCGCGCGAGCCGCATTTGCTGATCCTGTGCGGCCACTACGAGGGCGTCGACGAACGGATCCGCGCGGGGCTGGTCGACATGGAAATTTCCATTGGCGATTATGTGCTGACCAACGGCGTGATTGCCGCGGCGATCGTCACGGATGCCGTCGTGAGGCTGCTGCCGGGCGCGCTGGGCGGGGAAGGCGCCGCGGAGGATGAATCCTTCACCACGGGGCGCTTGGAATATCCGCAGTACACCCGGCCGCCTGTTTTCCGGGACATGGCGGTTCCCGAGATCCTGCTGAGCGGCAACCATGCCGAGATCGCCCGCTGGCGGCTGGAGCAGTCCTTGGCCCGCACGCGGGCCCGCCGCCCGGATCTGGGCGCCTAGGCGGGGGCCTAGGCCGGTCCGAGCGGATTGACCACCTTCGACAGGTAGTTTTCCAGCTCACGGCCATACTCGGTGTCTTTGCCGGCCAACGTGAGTTGCTTGTGCAGCATGGCCAGGCCCGATCCGCCAATTTCCGCCTCCTCCGCGCTGGAAAAGCGTCCGGCCGGATCGGGGGAAAGGAACCGCTGGAGCAAAAAGAGAAACTGCGCATTGTTCCGGACATGGTCGGGCAGAATGTCGTAGAGGCGGTTGGGCAGGTCACGCTTGGCCTGCAGGAGGTCGGCCTCGCTGCGCGGGACATCGTTGGGAAAGAGGCGTTCGCCGCGAAGCATTTCAAGTCCGACAAGGCCCAGGCTGTAGAGGTCGGAGTGGCTGCGCGCCACGCGCTCGTAGTGGACTTCCGGCGCCATGTAGACGGGGGTGCCCAGCAGGATGGTGATTTTTTCGTCGACCAGCATCGCCCGGCCATAGTCGATCAGCTTCACGTAGCCCAGCCGGTCGATCATGATGTTGGCGGGTTTGACGTCGGAGTGGATGAATCCCATTTCGTGGAGGGTTTCGAGGCCCCGCAGGACCTGGCGCAGGACGTAGAGGGCGATGCCGGGCTGGATCATGAGCCGGCCGTTTTCCAGGCGGAAGATCACGTCGGTGAAACGCCGCCATTCCTCGTCGGTGGAGCGTGCGCGGGCCTGTTCGAGGTGGGTGCCGTCCATCAACTCGCGCAAGGAAATGCCGTCGACGACTTCCATTTGGATGTAGCCGATGCCGTTGCTTTCTTCGTAGATGTCCGGAGCCACCAGCGCGGGGTTTTTGACCAGCTGCAGCTTGGAGGTCTGGGCGGCGATGCGGCCCATGTCCGTCCAGTATTTCTTGGCGTTGCCGTAGATGGACGGGTCGAACAGCTTGATGGCATGGCGCGTCACGCAGCCGCGGGCGCCCTGTCGCAGGCCAAGAAACACAATGCCTTGGCGGCCGCGGCCCAGTTCGCGGGGGAAGCGGTAGGCGACGGGGTAATAGATGGTGCGGGCGGCGAGGATGGCGCGGTAATTGGCTACAAGCTGTCGGCTGCCGGCGCCGGTCACGGGCGGCCGGTCGGGCACGAGATCGCGGAGGATGGTCGGTTCCCGCGCGGTCTCATCGACGGCGGCCGTGGGCGCGTCGAAGGATGCGCCCGGGACAACTTCCAGCGCAGTGGTTTGGTCGAATATGGGCTTGTTGAGCACAATGGGGAGTTTACCCGAAGGCCCGGGTTTGGCAATATCGACCTCTTCATGAATGAATCTTGTTCAGCGACGGCCTGGATCCGGCACGAGCGGTCTTTCCGGCAACGGGTGTTTCCCGAAGCCACCGCGGCCGACTGGGCCGACTGGCGCTGGCAGCTCCGGCACCGCGCCCGCTCGGTTGCCGCTGTCGTCCGGGCGCTGCCTGAGTTGTCCGCGCGGGAACGGCGGGCGCTGGCCTCGCCGGAATCGTGGCGGATGCCATTGGGCATTTCCCCATATTTCCTTGCCGTCTTGGCGGCCGAACGCCCCGACGGCCCCCTGCGGCGCACGATGCTGCCGGATCTGCGCGAGGCGCGGGTGATTCCCGGCGAACGGGGCGATCCGCTGGGCGAGGAGGCCCACCAGGTGGTCCCCGGCCTGGTCCGTTCCTATCCGCACAAGGCGCTGCTGCTGGCCACCGCCGATTGCGCCTCGTTCTGCCGCTATTGCACCCGGGCCCGCACTGCGGGGAAAATATTAAATTATAGGACCGACCCCTATTTCAAGGAGGCGGTGGAGTGGCTGAGGCGGACGCCGGAAATCCGCGACGTGCTGATTTCCGGAGGGGATCCGCTGACGCTGGGCGATGCGCGGCTGGAGAAGCTGCTGGCGTCGCTGCGGGCGATTCCCCACCTGGCGCTGATCCGCATCGGGAGCAAGGTCCCGGCGGTGCTGCCGCAGCGGATCACGCCGGGGCTGGCGCGGGTGCTGAAGGCCGCCCGGCCGTTGTGGCTGAGTCTGCATTTCACGCATCCTGCGGAACTGACTCCGCGGGTGGCGGAAGCATGCGGACGGCTGTTGGATGCAGGGCTGCCGCTGATGAACCAGACCGTGTTGCTGCGGGGGATCAACGACGATGTCGAGACGATGCGGCGGCTCAACGAAGGCCTGTTGAGTCTGGGGGTGAAGCCGTACTACCTGCACCAGGGCGACCTGGCCGCCGGCACGTCCCACCTGCGGTCCACGATCGCCCGGGGCCGGGCCATCCTGCGCGGGCTGTGCGGGGAGGTGTCGGGCTACGCCATTCCGCAGTTCATGTTCGACCCTCCCGGCGGCGGGGGCAAGATCCCGCTGGGGCCGGCGGAGCCGCTGCGGCGGGCGGCCGGCGGCGCTACTTCTGCGCGCCGAGCAGCTCCTGCTTGAGTGTGTACTGCACGGGCTCGTTCCCGAGCCAGATGGCGAACAGGGCTTGCTTGATTTCGCGTCCGGGGATCCGGCCGAGCTTGACATCGTCGTCCTTGGGGCCCGCGGCGGCCGAGCGGTAGAGGGTGACGAGGCCGCCGTTCTCGTAGCGCATCGTGAGGGTGTCGCCGCGCCGGAACTCCACTTGGCCGAACTGGTCGAGGAATTCCTTGGTCTGGGGCGAGGTGTAGCCGGACTGGGCGGCCTTGGCGAAGCCCTCGGAGGTGGCC
The DNA here is from genome assembly GCA_964402575.1 of uncultured Verrucomicrobiota bacterium. Taxonomy (GTDB): domain Bacteria; phylum Verrucomicrobiota; class Kiritimatiellia; order CAIQIC01; family Lenti-01; genus Lenti-01. The sequence goes on along the minus strand of CAYODC010000079.1, from coordinate 282 downwards.
TCGACGAAGCGCGCGCGGGTGATCATCTTGCTCTGGATGACCAGGACGAGGTCCATGGGGCGGCCGTCTTCGATGATGGCCTTCGAGTGGGCGCCTTTCATCTGTTCGGGAACATACAGGGACAGTTCGTACATGGCGCCGAGGAAGCGCTTGGTGCGGACGCCCTGGCCGTTGAGGACGAGTTTTTCAGCGGCGGAGGCGGCGGAGGCGAGGGCCAGCAGCAGGATCAGGGCGGGAATCCATCGGCTTGATTTCATGGAGTTTCTCCTGGGGGTTGGCTTG
>CAYODC010000078.1:3116-8862 GCA_964402575.1 uncultured Verrucomicrobiota bacterium | reverse complement strand
GATGGCGGCATCGAGGCGGCGGAGAAGGGAAGGGGGATGGTTGGGCGCGAGGCGTTCGAGGGCGCGTTGGGCGAGGCGTTGGGCGGCGTCGCGCACGGCGAACAAGACGCCGGCGAAGGAGGTGATGAGCGCGCCCAAGCCGACGATGGCGCTGAGGTGCGCCATGGAGTCGGGGATGCTGGCCTTGGTGCTCAAGAGGGAGAGGCAATTGAGGTTTTCGGCGGCGGCGCGTTCGAATTCGGAGGGTTCGAGGGAGAGGATGCAGGAGAAGACGAAGAGGAGGACGAAGGCGAGCAGGAGGGCGGATGTTTTAAGGACGACGCGGTTGAGGCGGCGATGGGCGTTTCCGGGATCGTAGTCGCGTGAGCCGCGGTAGGCGGCGGCCATGGAGGACATGGCGGGAAAAAACACGAAGGAGAAGGAGAGGAGGGGGAAGATGAGGAAGACGTCGTCGAGGAATTCGGCGGGGGGGGGGAGTTGGCGGAAGAGGGAGAGATTCCAGAATGGGAGCAGATAGAGGGAGATGCCGAGCAGGACGACGAGGAGGACGGAGGAGATGGCGCTCATCAGGCGCAGGACGATCTTGTCGCCGAGGGCGTGGAGCGCGGCGAAGGAGGCGAGGATGGCGAGGCTGAGGAGGGGGCCTTTGGCCCAATTGGAGGACGTGGCGTCAATTTGGAAAAGAAAATCGCCCAAATTAACGTTGAGGCCGATGGAATAGGAGAAGAGGACGGCGTAGAACGTGAGCAGGAACGCGAGGGAGACTCCCAGGCCAAACGTCGGGCCGAAGTGGCGGGCGACGATGCCGGTATAATCGAGGGTTTCGCCGTCCAGCAGGAGCATGGAGACGACGGATTTGTGCGAAAAATAGATCAGGGGGAAGACGATGGAGGAGAGGAAGACGAGGGACCAGAGGCCCCAGGGGCCGACTTGCAGGGGGAGATAGAGAATGCCGGCGCCGACGGCGGTGCCGAAGAGGGTCAGGATCCAGCTCCACTCGCCGAATTTCGGGAGAGTTGGGGCGGGACATGGCGGGGTATCCGGAGATGGGGAATGGGCGATCATGGAGGGGCACGCTAGCAGAGCAGGCCGATCAGGGGAATCCTTTTTGGTCGTAAGGTTGAGGGGAGTATTTGGAATTGATTAATGGGTCTAAAAGTGCGAAGGGGATAACGAGGGAAAGGAAGCGAAACGATGATCAGCGAACCGATGGGCCCAGTGGCGGAGGAGATACCGGAGGCGGTGGTGCGTTTCTGCACGATTCGGGAGGCGTACGCGCGGGACGAGGTGCACGACGGGTTGTTTGCGGAGGCCATGCGGGCGGTGGTGGGGCTGCATATCGAGCGGTCGCCGTGGTATCGGCAGTTCGCGGAGCGGAACGGCATCGTTCCGGAGCGGATCGCGACGGCGGCGGACGCGATTGCGCTGCCGCCGGTGCACGCGAATTTCTTCAAATTCCATGAAATCCGGTCGATTGCGTTGTCGCAGGTGGCGGCGCACATGACGTCGTCGGGGACGACGGGGCAGAAGAGCCAGATGTTTTTCGATGCGTTCTCGATTGGCCACGCGCGGGAGATGGTGGATCACGCGATGAGGGCGAGGGGGGTGGAGTCGAAGGCGGCGGCGCATTATTTGGTGAACGCGTACGAGCCGTTCGAGGGGATCAAGGTGGGGACGTCGAACACGAACCAGTATTTGATGCGGTATGCGCCGGTGGCGGAGCAGTTCTGGACGCTGCGGCACGTGGGAGGGGGAAAGCACGAATTCGATTCATTCGGGGCGGTGGAACGTCTCGAAGGGTGGGCGCGGGGGCAAACGCCGGTGCGCATCATCGGGTTTCCGGCGTTTTTGCATTTCATATTGGAGCGCATGCGGCTGACGGGGCGGGAGAACTTGCGGTTGCCGGAGGGGAGCTGGGTGGTTTTCGGGGGCGGCTGGAAGGGGCATGCGGACAAGGCGATTCCCAAGGAGGAGCTGTATGGGAACATCGGCCGCCAGTTGGGGATTGCGTCGGAGAACATCGTGGAGACCTATGGTTCGGTGGAGCATTGCATTCCGTACGTGGATTGCCGGGCGCACCATTTGCACCAGCCGACATGGTCGCGGGTGGTGGTGCGCGACGTGAAAACGCTGGCGCCGGTGCCGGACGGGACGCCGGGTTTTTTGTCGTTCGTTTCGCCGTACATCACGTCGGCGCCGGCGCATTGCATCGTGATGGGGGATTTGGCGGTGCGGCACGGGGCGGACGATTGCACGTGCGGGGACCATCCCACGGCATGGTTCGAGGTGCTGGGCCGCGCGGGGATTACGGCGAACAAGAGCTGTGCGGCGGCGGCGGCGGAATTGCTGAAGTAAGTAGGAAGTAGTGAGTAGTCAGTAGCGAGTAGGCAGAAGGTTGGAACTAGAAGGCAGTAGTCAGTAGGAAAGAAGGAGCGGGGCATGGGATCGAGGTCGTTCGAGGATTTGGTGGTTTGGCAGAAAGCGCATGAGTTCGTGTTGGCGGCCTATCGCATGACGCAGTCGTTCCCGCGTTCCGAAGTCTATGGATTGGTCTCGCAGTTCCGGAGAGCGGCGGTTTCGATTGCGGCCAACATTGCGGAAGGGTTTCGAAAGCGGGGCGTGGCCGACAAATTGCGTTTCTACAATATCGCGGAAGGTTCGATGGAGGAATGCCGGTACTATTTGATTTTAGCGCGCGATCTTGGCTATGCCGACGTGTCCTGCGCAACGCCGTTGCTGGATGAAGTGGGAAGATTGCTGAACGCATACGAAAAGGGTTTGGCCCGATCGGCCAGCTGATTTTCAACCGCCGACTCTTGGCTACATCATAAAGAGGCAAACATGAACAAGCATTTTTGGTTTGGGGAATGGGTGGACGACGCGGGGCTGGACGAGGCGTTGGAGGGGATGGAGGGGCGGATGGCGCGCAGTTTGGGCGCGGCGTTTCCGTTCGAGGATTTGCTGGCGGCGGCGGAGGGGCTGGCGGGGCGGCTGGTGCCGGGGGACGCGCTGTACGAGCGGCTGGCGGGGCTGGCGAGCGAGACGACGGCGCGGGGGGACGTAGAGGCGATGATGGCGGGCATTGCGGGGGCGCTGTCGCGCGGGGCGTTGCTGGGGCGGGTGCGGGCGGAGCTGGGCTGTTCGCGGCCGGGCATTTTGGCGCGGAGGTATCCGGGGCCGCAGTTCGAGGCGTGGGCGCCGCTGGGGTGCGTGGTGCACGTGATGCCGTCGAACGTGTTCACGGTGGCGGCGCTGGGGCTGGTGGAGAGCTTGCTGGCGGGGAACGCGAACGTGGTGAAGGTGAGCGCGCGGGATACGGCGTTCGGGGCGCATTTCGCGGAGGCGCTGTGCCAGATGGATCCGGGGGGGCGGCTGAAGGACTACGTGGCGGTGGCGCACGTGGCGTCGAAGGACCAGGCGCGCCTGCAGGCGATTTTCGCGCATGCGGACGCGATTTCGGCGTGGGGCGGGGAGAAGGCGATCGCGGCGGTGCGGCAGTCGGCGCCGGAGGGGGCGCGGGTGATTTCGTGGGGGCACAAGGTGTCGTTTGGCTACGTGGCGGCGGAGTGCCTCGCGGCGGGGTCGCCGGAACGGGCGGCGGCGCTGAGGGGGGCGGCGACGGACGTGTGCCGTCTGGACCAGCAGGCGTGTTCGAGCCCGCAGACGATTTTCGTGGAGGCGGACGACGAGGGCGTGGTGGCCTTCGCCGAGGATTTGGCGAAAACCATGGCGGAGCTTTCGCCGGCGATTCCGGGGCAGTTGCCGGATTCCAGCGAGCAGGCGGAGCTGACGACGACGATGTCGATTGCCCATGCCGAAGAGGCGCTGGGGCTGACGCGGGTGTTCGAGGATGGGCAGGAGGGGCGGTGGCGGGTGATCGCGGACCGGCGGCCGGGGCTGAGGCCGTCGCCGCTGTTTCGGACGATCTGGGTGAAGGGGCTGTCGAGGGCGGAAATCGGAGCGACGCTGCGTCCGATGCGGGCCTGGCTGCAGAGCTGTGGGCTGGCGTGCGGGCTGGGGTCGCTGGCGGAAATTGGCCGGGCGCTTTTCGGGGCGGGGGTGACGCGGGTGTCGCGGCCGGGGCAGATGGTGGACAGCTACGTGGGGGCGCCGCATGACGGGGTGTATGCGCTGCAGCAGTTGGCGCGGCGGATTTCGCTGGACGGGACGGGGGTGGCGGAGGGGGTGGGGAGCTTCTCCGAATTGGAGCCGGTTGCGGGGGGAGGGGCGGCGGGAGTTCCGGCGCCGATCTTGCACAAGGCGGAGTTCCAGGCGCTGGCGGGGGGGGTGGAGCGGCCGGACCTGACGTTCCGCAGCGGGGGATCGAGCGGAAAGACGGTGTATTCGACGTTTTCGTGGGAGGACTACCACGACCAGATGGAGTGCGCGGCGCATGGGCTGGTGGCGGCGGGGCTGGAGCCGGGGCGCGATTGCGTGATCAATCTGTTCGCGGCGAACTATCTGTATGGGAGCTTCATCAGTTTCTGGACGATTTTGGAAAAGCTGCGGGTGAGGCAATTGCCGATGGGGATGATCGCGGAGCATGGGCAGATCGCCGACGCGATTCTCGAGAACGGGGCGAACGTGGCGATTGGATTGCCGTCGCATCTGCTGGGCCTGTTCGGGGCGGAAGGGGGGCGGTTGAAGGGGAAGATCGAGAAGGTGTTTTATGGCGGGGAGCGGCTGACGCGCCGTCAGCGGGAATATCTGATGGGGGAGTGCGGGGTGAAGATCGTGCGTTCGGCGGCGTATGGGTCGAACGACGCGGGGCCGATGGGCTACCAGTGTCCGCATTGCGAGGGGGGGGCGCACCACCTGATGAGCGCGATCCAGCGGCTGGAAATCGTGGGCATGGAGGAGGACCGGCCGGTCCAAACGGGGGAGGCGGGGCGGCTGCTGTTCACGTCGTCGGCGCGGGAATATCCGCGGGTGGTGCGCTATGAAATCGGGGACACGGGGCGCTGGCTGGCGGGGCCGTGTCCGTGCGGGCGGGCGGATCCGCTGTTCGAGCTGGAGGGGCGGATGGGGGACGTGTTCAAGGCGGGTGCGCCGTTTTTCAACTATCGGAAGTTCGCGGCGATTCTCGACGAGCGGCTGGGGTATGCGGGTCCGGTGCAGATCCACTTGAGGGAGGAGGGGCCGACGACGGTGCTGGAAACGTGGGTTTCGGGCGAGGCGGACGCGGGGGCGGCGGAGAGGGCGATTCGGGAGGGATACGAGGAAATCGAGTTTAGCGAGAAGGCGGGGCTGGCGTTTCGTTTCGCGGTGCGGGCGGTGGAAGCCGACGCGTTCGAGCGGGCGGCGGCCAGCGGAAAGATCAAGCCGATTTGCGACCACAGGAGCAACTGAGATGAGCGAGACGAACAGGATGGGAGAAGAGCTGCGCGGGCATTTGGAATTCGTGCGGGGGCATTCGCCCTATTATCGAGAATTGTGGAAGGACGCCTGGAGCGGGGGGGCGCCGCCGCCGCTGAGGGAATTGCCGGCGACGGAGCATGCGGGCTATTGGGCGGCGAACGCGACCGGGGAGAACCGGTTGCTGACGGGACCGCACGAGAACGGGATCGTGTTCAAGAGCGGGGGGACGACGGGGAATCCGAAGTTTTCGTTTTTCAGCAACGAGGACTGGCGCACGTTTTGCCGGGTGTTCGGCGCGGGCATGAGGCGGGGCGGCCTGCGGGCGGGGGAGCGGGTGGCGAACGTGTTTTACGGGGGACAGCTGTATGCGTCGCTGCTGTTCGTGGGG
>CAYODC010000078.1:0-3106 GCA_964402575.1 uncultured Verrucomicrobiota bacterium | reverse complement strand
GCATCGAGGAGTCGGGGGTGGGGGTGAATTATCCCATCGCGGGATTTGCGCCGGCGGAGGAGATCCTGGATGCGCTGAAGGAATTCCGGATCGACACGGTGGCGGGGGTGCCGACGACGATCATGAACTTGATTCCGCTGCTGGAGGCGGCGCGGGGGACGCTGAACGTGACGCGGTTCCTGTACGGGGGCGAGGCGATGTATCCGGACCAGGTGGCGGCGCTGCGGCGGGCGGTGCCGGGCTGCCGGGTGCAGTCGGTGGGCATCGCGGGGGTGGACTATGGGGAGATGGGCTGGGTGGACGAGGCGTGCGAGGCGGGAGTGCACCGGGCGTTCGACGAGAGCACGGTGCTGGAATTGCTGGACGACGACGGCGTGCCGCTGGACGAGGTGGGGGCGGAAGGTGCGCTGGCGATCACGAACTTCAAGCGGCGGCTGATGCCGGTGGTGCGCTACCCTGTGGGCGACCGGGGGCGTTGGATCGATCCGGCGGGGACGCCGGGGCGGCGGTTCAAGGTGCTGGGGCGAACGGAGAAGGGGGCGCGGATCGGGCCGATGACGTTGTACATGGAAGACGTGCAGCGGGTGCTGGAGGGTGCGGCGAAGGGGCTGGGAATGGTTGCCTTCCAGATGGTGGTGGAGCACGAGGATTGCCGGGACCGCTGCCGGCTGCGGGTGGCGGTCGCGAATCCGGGGCGGGTACCGCGGGAGGCGGCGGATGGGGTGCGGGCGGCGTTCTACGCGGAGCGTCCGCTGTTTCCGCATTCCATCCAGGACGGGCTGGTGCATCCGCTGGAAGTGGAGTGGGTGGTTCCGGGCGAGCTGCAGACGAATCCGAGGACGGGCAAGCTGGTGCGGCTGCTGGACCGGAGGCAAGCTTGACAAAGCCGAGCGGCGCAATTTGGGCGGAGCTGGCGATTCCGCCGCGGGTGGACATGCTGCGGCCGGTGCAGCAGATGGCGGCGGGGCTTGCGGAGCGGTGTGGGTTCGACGTGGCGGCGCGGGGGCGGATCGAGTTGGCCATCGAAGAGGTGGTCTGCACAATATTGCGCTATTCCTTCGACGAAGCGAAGGGGGGGGAAGGCCGCGTGACGGTTCGGTGCGAGTTGGTGCCGCCGTTCTTCCAGGTGAAGGTGATCGACAGCGGATTGCCGTTCGATCTTTCGCTGGTACCGGGCTACGATCCGGCGGCGGCGGAAAAGGCGGACATGGCGGAGGCCGGTCTATCGCTGCATTTGGTGAAGCACTGCGTGGAGCGATGCCAAGTCGTGAACGAGGGACGCAGCGGGGTGCGTTTCGAGATGTCCTGGTTTTTGCCGGGGGATCCCGTCGGCGAGCCGGGCGTGAAGGAGGATGCGGAGGATCGGGCACCGCCGGAACCGGCGGGAGACGTGCGCGTGCTCGGCGAAGAATTCGCGATTCAGATATCGCGCTTGGTCTATCGAGGGTACGGCTATTCGTACGTGTATGAAGACGTGTATTATCCGGAGCGGATATGCGCGCATTTCCGGTCTGGGATGCTGAAGTCGTGGGGAGTGGCGACGCCATCCGGACGGTTGGTTGGCCATTTGGCGCTGGCGAAGGAATCGCCCGAGTCCGGGGCGCTGGAGTGGGGAGTGGCGGTAGTGGATCCGCAATGGCGGGGACTGGGACTGATGGAACGGATGCTGCAGGCGGCCATGGCGCATGCGGAGGAGCGCGAGGAAAAGGTGTTGTGCGCCCACGCGGTGACGGCGCACCCCTATACGCAGAAGACGTGCCTGAAGTTCGGGTTCCAGCCGGTGGCGCTGTTGCTGGGCTATGCGCCGGCGACATTGCAGTTCCGGGGCATTGGCCAAGGGTTGAAGCAACGCGAGAGCACGGTGCTGGCGGCGCGCTGCACACATTCGCTGCCGGCGCTGCCGCTGCATCTGCCGCGGGGACTGGTCTCGACGATTTTGCGGTTGCTGGGGTCGCTGGGCGCGGCGCCGGGAGAAGGGCAATGGCGCGAGGCAGATAACGAGATCGATTTCAACGGGCGGCAAACGGAATACGCCACGTTGACGGCGCACTGCATCAATGTCGGCAAGATCCAGCTTTCGAAGGTAGGCGGGGACGTGGAGCAGGTGCTGCGCCGGGAGCGGCGGCGGCTTTGCCGGGAGCGGGTGGACGTGATTTATTTGACGGTGGATTTGGCCGATCCCGGGGTGGGCAGGGCGGTGCGAGCGGCGGAGGAAAACGGGTTTTTCCTGGCGGGGCTTGTGCCGATGATGAATCCGGCCTATGGGCTGACGCTGCAATACCTGAACAACTTCGACGTCGATTTTAGGACGATCTGCGCCCACGGGGAGCAGGCGGAGTGGTTGCGTGACGCGGTGAAGGGCGAGAAGGAGCGGGTGGAGGCCATTTGACGGCGGCAAGGGGGGCGCATCCGGCGCGGAAGAATCATTCCGTGGAGAGGAAAATCCCTTCCGAGAACATTCGATCCATGGAAACCCGGCGGAGAATGATATCCACTATTTATAAATAGTGGATAGCCGGAAAGGACGAGCGTCAGTCGGTCGAGGATCCGTGCATCAAGGTTGGCCGAGGACAAGGTCGACGTAGACGAGATAGTGGTCAGAGACGTGGCCGTTGATACCGGGCGGGGTGATGTTGCAGGCGGTGTCGGTGCCCTTCTGGAGGACGGCGGGCGGGGTGACGCGCCAGGGCCCTGAGCCGGCAAGGTTTTTCGAGACGAAGACGCGGTCGAAGGCGGAGGGAGGAAAGACCATCAACGGGTCGCCGGCATCTCCGGGGAGGCGGGTGGGGATGGTGGTGCGTTCCTCGATGGGGCGCCCGAGCCAGAGATCCACGAAGGCACCCGCAAGGGGCTGGAGCGAGGGGTCGGCGGCGAACTGCTCGGTATCGGGGTCGACGTTGGTGTCGCCGAGGATCACGGAGGCGGTCGGGACGGGGTCGTTCAGGAGGGTTTCGGAGACGGCGTCGGCGGCGAGGTGGTGCAGGGCGATGGCACGCTGGGCCTGGTTCTTGGGGGCTTCGCCGAAATTAGATTTCAGGTGGATGTTGTAGACGAGCAGGCGCAAGTCGTCGCCCAGGGTGAATTCGGCACAGAGGGTGCCGCGGGT
>CAYODC010000077.1:0-8867 GCA_964402575.1 uncultured Verrucomicrobiota bacterium | reverse complement strand
CCCAACGCCTCCGCCGTCGCCGTCCGCGGCGGCTTCAACGGCTGGGGCTCCACCGCCTTGGCCAAGGACATGCCCGGCGGTTCCTGGAGCGGCTATTGGTCCGTCGACGTCCCCCGCGCCAAGGCCGGCGATGAATACAAGTTCGAGATCAACGGCTCCTGGCGCAAGGACCCGCGCGGACGCCGCGTCGTCAACTCCGCGGCCAACTCCGTCGTCTACGACCACAATTCCTTCAACTGGGGCAGCGACTCCAGCTTCAGCCCCATCTGGCGAAACGACCTCGTCATCTATGAAATGCACGCCGGCTCCTACAACGCCGAGGATTGGCTCCCCTCCACCTTCGACGAATGCGCCGACAAGATCGCCTATCTGAAAGCCCTCGGCGTCTCCGCCGTCGAGCTCATGCCCATCAACGAGTTCCCCGGCGACCGCTCCTGGGGCTACAACCCCTCCGACCCCTTCGCCATCGAATCCTCCCACGGCGGCCCCGACGCCCTTAAGCGCTTCGTCAAGGCCTGCCACGAAAACGGCATCGCCGTCCTCGTGGACGTCGTCCACAACCACTATGGCCCCTCCGACCTCGAAATGTGGCAGTTCGACGGCTGGTCCCAGAACGGCCTCGGCGGCATCTTCTTCTACAACGAAAAATGGAAGGCCGTCACCGACTGGGGCGAAACCCGCCCCGACTACGGACGCGCCGAGGTCAAGGATTTCATCCAGGCCCAGATCCAGATGTTCGTCGAGGACTACCACATCGACGGCTTCCGCTGGGACTCCGTCTACAACATCCGCCACTACAGCGACACGTGGAACCAGGCCGGCAGCGACATGCTCTGGCAGGTCAACAACTGGCTGGAAACCTATCACCCCAGCGTCTTCCGCATCGCCGAAGACCACGCCTTCGACTCCGACGTCAAATTCGAGGCCCAGTGGGACCACGGATTCCTCAACGACATCCGCTACATCGCCACCGCCGCCAACGACGCCGACCGCAACATGGACGCCCTCGCCTACCATCTCGGCAACGGCGGCTTCAACCGCGTGGTCTACGTGGAGAGCCACGACACCTGCGGCGACCTCAACAAGAAGCACCGCCTCCCCTACGACGTCCAGAACGACGATCCGGAGGGCTATTTCCCCAAGAAGCGCTCGCTCCTGGCCAACACCATCGCCCTCGTCTCCCCCGGCATCCCCATGATCTTCGCCGGCTCCGAAATGCACGAGTGGTACACCTTCTCCAACAACCAGGCCCTCCGCTGGTCCTACGCCGACACCTACGCCGGCATCGTCCAGGCCTACGCCGACCTCATCCACCTCCGCCGAAACGCCTATGGCAACACCGCCGCCCTCAAGCAGGTGGGCAAGGTCAACGTCCACCACGTCAACAACACCGGCAAGGTCGTCGGCTTGGTCCGCTGGGACGCCGGCGGAGGCGTCGACGACGTCGTCATCGCGATCAACTGCTCCGCCACCACCTACAACGGCTACTCGATGGCCTTCCCCTCCTCCGGCACCTGGTACTGCCTCTACAACTCCGACCGGCAGACCTACGACTCCGAGTTCAACAATGTCGGCCCCGCCATCGGCGGAACCGTCACCGCCGGCGCGACCGCCTCCCTCGACCTCGGCCCCTATTCCATGCAGATCTACTCCAAGACTCCCGTCCCCGCCGAGTCTTCCGTCACGTTCGACCCCGCCGCCCCCGACGGCTGCGGCGCCACCGTCACCATCACCTACGACCCCGGCGACGGCCCCCTCAAGGACGCCTCCTCCCTCTTCGCCTACATCGGCCGCAACAACTGGCAGTGGGCCTCCAACGTCCAGATGACGGCTTCCGGCGACGCCTGGACCTTGGCCTACACCATCCCCGACGACGTCTACGAGCTCAACCTCACTTTCACCGATGGCGCCGCCACCAACGCCATCTGGGACAACAACGACGGCGCCAACTGGAAGGTCCTCGTCTCCAACTGCGGCGACCTCCCCGCCGAGGTCTCCCTCGCCCCCGCCTCTCCGCAGGGCTGCGTCCCCGTCAAGGTCTCCTACGAGATCAATGGCGGCCCCCTCACCAACTCCACCCAGGTCTACGCCTACATCGGCCGCAACGGCTGGCAGAACATCCAGGACCTCGCCCTCACCAACGAGGTCGGCGACACCTGGAGCGGATGGTACGCCATCCCCGACGACACCTGGGAACTCAACTACGTTTTCCACAACAGCTCCAACGCCTGGGACAACCACAACGGCAACGACTGGCGCGCCGTCGTCAGCTCCTGCGTCAGCTCTGAACAGCCCCAGATCGCCATCACTCATCCCGTCCCCGTCACCAACGTCCCCGAAGCCGTCGCCACCATGGCCCTGCAAGGCACCGCCAACCTCTTGACGGGACATCTTCGCTGGACCAACACCCTCAACGGCGCCGGCGGCGAGCAGACCGTCGCCACCAACTGGTCCATCGCCTCGGTCCCCCTCTCCGGCGGCGTCAACCTCCTCCGCGTCTCCGGCACCAACTCCGCCGTCAACCCCAACCACGGGGCCTGGGATTCCCCCTCCAACGCTTCCTACGTCACCCCCAAAGTCTGGACCGATGGCATGGACGGCGGCTCCGGACTCAAGCCTTGGATCATCAACGGAAACGGCATCTCCTCCGCCCGCCTCGCCATCGACGATCCCGAATGCTCCTTCGCCCCCTGCGCCTGGGCCCTCCAGGCCGACAACGGCGGTTTCGTCCAGGCCATCCGCCCCTTCTCCTCCTTCCTCCACCCCGGCGACGTCGTCTCCTTCGTCTTCGAAAACGGCAGTATCGATTCGCCCGGCTCCGTCGGCGTCGCCTTCCAAAACCGCTTCGACCAGCGCCTCGCCGAAATCTATTTCGAGGGCGGCTCCACCAACTTCGTCCTCAACGACACCTTCCTTCGCCCCACCGGCATCCCCTGGTCCGACGGCCCCAAAACCTGCTCCTTCGAAATGCTTTCCGGCATCGCCTACCGCCTCACCGTCGACGGCCATTCCTTCGAAGGCGAATTCAATGACGCCTCCGAACTCCTCGTCTCCCGCATCCGCTTCTGGAACTACAACGCCGGTTTCGGCACCAATCACCACTTCTTCGTCGGCGCGCTCTCCGTCACCGGCGCCCCCCTCCCCGTCCTGACCTACTCCGCCGAAGTCGTCGTCAACCGCGCCGCCCCCCCCACCCGCCAAACCACCGCCTTCCTCTCCACCTCCAACGGTTTCGTCGCCACCCTCTCCAGCGTCGAAGGCATCGAGAGCAACGTCTGGGGCGCCACCGCCCTCTTGGACGGCGGCTGGAACTGGGCGCTCCTCCCCTCCGGCGAATACGCCATTTCCAACTCCACTGTCATTCTCACCCCCACCGGCACCAACCTCCTCAAGGTCTACTCCATCGGCAAGCCCGGCGGCAACTGAACGCCCCCCCCCCGCCCAAGCCCCCCGCGGGCGTGCCTCGGGTGTGAATCCGCTCCATTTCATCCCATTCGCCCGGCGGAAAGAACTTCCCGCACGCCGGCGCTTCTTCTATGATTCCCCCCGTCATGCAGCCCCTCTCCCGCGATGAATTGATTTATGGATTCACGCCCGAACCCGGCTTGCTCGCCCTGGAACACGTCCCCGGCTCAGAGACGGATTCCGTCACCCTTTTTCTCCGCCTCCACGGACAGCTCACCACCCGTTCCGAACCCTTCTTCCCCTTCCTCTGGCTGACCAAGCCCGATTTCCTCGCCGGATTCGACCCCGCCCCCGACATCCTGCGCCTCGAGGGCGACCACCCGTTCCGCACCCTCGCCCGCTTCCCCACCTGGGCGGCCATGGAACGCGCCCTCTCCCATCTGCGCAAAGCCTCGGGACGCACCCTCTCCGATCCCGCCGCCCCCTATGTTGTCCTGCGCGACCCCGTCCAGCAGTTCCTGCTCGCCACCGGCCGCACCTCCTTCCGCGATCTCCTCCTGCCCGACCTCCAGTTCCTGTTCCTCGACATCGAAACCGACTGCGGCCCCGGCCACGATTTCTCCAACCCCGACCGCGAAGAAGACCGGATCCTGTCCATCGCCCTCGCCGACGGCAAGGGCTGGGAACTTCTCCTCGACGGCCGCGACCTCGACGAGAAAACCCTGCTCCGGCGATTTGTCGATACCGTCCGCCAGCGCGACCCGGACATCCTCGCCGGCCACAACCTCTTCAAGTTCGACCTGCCCTACCTCGACGCCCGCGCCCGGCGCCACCGCGTCCCCCTCGCCCTCGGCCGCGACGGCAGCCGGCCCGAAACCCAATCCGCACGTTTCAACGCCGCCGAACGCGTCGTCACCTATCCGCGCATGCATCTCCATGGTCGCCATGTCGTCGACACCTATCTGCTGGCCCTCGTCTATGACGCCTCCCACCGCGCCATGGAGGGCCATTCCCTGAAAAGCGTGGCCCGCCACTTCGGCGTGGCCGCCCCCAACCGCACCCTGCTCGACGGCCGCCAGATCGCGGAGGCCTTCCGCACCCGCCACGACGACTTCCTGCGCTACGCCACCGACGACATTCGCGAAACCGCCGCCATCACCCCCATCCTCCTCGCCGCCAGCTTTGCCCAAAGCCAATTGCTCCCCTTCCCCCTCGAAAGCGTCTGCGTCCGCGGCAACGCTTCCAAAATCGAGGCGCTCCTGCTGCGCGAATACCTCCGCACCCGCCATTCCCTTCCGGCTCCGGACCCGCCCCGCTCCTTCGAAGGCGGCTATACCGACCTCTTCTTCGAAGGCCTCGCCCGGGATGTCCACCACTGCGACGTCCGCTCCCTGTATCCCTCCCTCCTCCTGCGCGAACAACGCCCCCCCCGCCATGACACCCTCGGCATCTTCCTCCAACTGCTCGCCCACCTGCGCGATTTCCGCATCGACGCCAAGCAGCGCGCCCAGGACCCTTCCCTCTCCCCCGCCGCCGCCGGCCGCTGGGACGCCCTCCAGACCACCTTCAAAATCCTCATCAATTCCTTCTACGGCTACCTCGGATTCGCCCAGGCCCGCTTCAACGACTACGACCTCGCCGCCGCCATCACCGAGCAAGGCCGCGATCTCCTCCGCTCCATGGTCGACCGCCTCCGCCAACTCGGCGCCATGCCCATCGAAATCGACACCGACGGCATCTATTTCACTCCTCCCGCCGGCCTGGACCCCTCTCGGCTGGCCCGCTTCCAGGCCGACTTCCGCACCTGCCTGCCCGACGGCATCGAAGTCGAATTCGATGGCCGCTTCCCCGCCATGTACTCCTATAAAATGAAAAACTACGCCCTCCTCGAGGACGACGGCACCGTTCTCCTCAAGGGCGCCGCCCTCAAGTCCCGCGGCCTCGAACCCTTCCTGCGAGACTTCCTCCGCGACTGGATCACCCTCACCCTCCAGGGCCGGGCCGATGACATCCCCGCCATGATCGCCCGCCGCCGCGACGAGATCCTCCAGCGGCGCCTGCCCGTCGCCGCTTTCGCCAAAACCGAAATGCTCACCGACGCCCCGTCCACCTATCTCAAGAAGCGCGAAGCCGGCGGCAAATCCCGCCAGCCCGCCTATGAAGTCGCCCTCCACTCCGGCCGAACCTACCAGGCCGGCGATGCCGTTTCCTATTATGTCACCGGCGACAAGAAGAACGTCCCCATCCATGCCCATGCCCGCCTCGCCGACGCCTTCGATCCCGCCGCCCGCGACGAAAACGTCCCCTTCTATCTGGCCAAACTTGACGCGCTCGTCAAAAAGCTGGATGCTCACGCCCCAGATGCCCCTCCATCCGATGACAATCAACCCACCTTGTTTTAACATGAATGCTCCCCTCCTGAACCCTGTACCCTGTACCCTTCGCCCTCTGGCGCGCGCCGGCTTCACCCTCGTGGAAATCCTGGTGGTCATCGCCATCATTTCCCTGCTAGCCGGCGTCGTCTTGCTCAATATCGCCCCCCAGATGAGCCTCGGCAGCCAGGCCGCCGCCAAGGCCCAGATCCAGGTCCTCGCTTCCGGCCTCAATACCTACCGCATGGCCCACGGACGCTACCCCTCCCCCCAGCAGGGCCTCGAGGCCTTGGTGAACAAGCCCTCCTCGGAACCCATCCCCCAGAATTACCCCGAAAGCGGCTACCTCAACAGCCGCACCATCCCCCTCGACCCGTGGAAACGCCCCTATCTCTATCTGACCCCCGGCCGCCAAAAGGAACCCTTTGAAATCCTTTCCTATGGCGCCGATGGCGAACCCGGCGGCGACGGCGGCAATGCCGACATCTCCTCCGCCGACGCCCAGTAAGGCCCCGCCCCCCTCCTACGCCACGGGCTTCGACAGCGCCCGGGCCAGCCGCGGCAATACCGATGTGTCGCGGATGTTGTGCTCCAGCAACTCCCGGACCTCATCCACCGCCGCCACTCTCGCCAGCGCATCCGCGGAAGACAGGCCCTGCGCCTGCTCATCGATATAGGCTTCCTCGCCGGGATAATGCACCGGCACCGACTCCGCCCCCAACGCCCGCGCCAGCACGTCGCGCTGCCACAGCTGGATCACGCGGAAAATCTCTTCGCGCATCTCCTTCACCCGCGTCGCCACCCGCCCCTCCACCACCGCCTTGTCCGCATTCGTGAATTCACCAACGCCCCGGGCCTGGGCCTGGGCTTCCTGGCGGGCCGTCTCTTCCTCTTCGGCCAGTCCCTCCAGCGACCGCAGCGGCGCCGTCAGCCGGTCCGTCCAGGCGATCATCTCGCATGCCCGCCGCGCCGGCGGATGCCGCATCAGGTCGATCACCGCCGCCAGCCAGGGCGCCTCCGCGGAACGCTCATCCGCCAGCACGTCCACCCATTGGGTGCGGGAGCGGATGGTCGGCAGCAACCCGGCCGGCGTGTCCGTCACCAGCAGCAGCAGGCTCTTCGGCGGCGGTTCCTCCAGCGTCTTCAGCAAAATGTTCTGCGCCGTCTCGTTCATGCGGTCCGCAAACAGCACCACCCCCGCCTTCCAGCCGCCCTCGTAGGCGGTCAGGCCGATGAAATCGATCAAGTCCCGAACCACCTCCGCCTTGATGAACCGCGCCTTCCCCTCGGGCTCCAGCCAGCGAATATCCACATGCTGGCGCCGCTGCGCCTCGCTTGTGCCCGGGAACAGCAATCCCAGCACCCCTTGCGCAAAGGCCGTGCCCAACCCGCGCGGATGGCCCGAAACCAGCAGCGCATGCGGCATCCGGTCGGCCCCCTGCGCCACCCGGTAGTGGCCAAGCGCCTGTTCAACCTTCGGCAAAAAAGGCATCGCCCACCAGCTTCCATACCTCGTCCGCGATCGGATCCGCATGCCGCATCGCATCCACCTTCCGGTACCGCTCCGGATACCGCCGCGCCAGCTCCAGATAGCCCTGCCGGACCTTCTCGTGGAACTCCAGCGCCTCGCTTTCGATCCGGTCGTACTGCAGCTTCTTGCCCACCTGCCGCTTCGCGCACCGCTGCATCCCCAGGCTCACGTTCACGTCCAGCAGGATCGTCATGTCCGGCGTGGAATCCCCGATCGCGAACCGGTTGATGGTCTCCATCAGCTCCACCGAAAACCCGCGCCCGAATCCCTGGTACGCCGTCGTCGAATCCGCGAACCGGTCGCAGATCACCCACGCCCCGCGCTCCAGCGCGGGCCGGATCACCTGCCTCACCAGTTGCGCCCGGCTGGCCTCGAACAGCAGAACTTCGCTCTCCGGACAGGGATCCTCCCCCGCCGCGTTGTATTGCAGCACGCCCCGGATCGCCTCGCCCAGCTTCGTCCCCCCCGGCTCCCGCGTATAGATGACCTCGAGGCCCCGCGCCTCCAGCTTCGCGATCAGCATCGCCGCCTGCGTGCTCTTCCCCGCCCCCTCCGGCCCCTCGAACGTGATCAACCTGCCTCGCGCCATCTGCAATCTCCTTATTCCAGGGTTCAGGGTTCTGAGTTCAGGAATGAAGAACCCAATCGTTGAATCCCTCTTCCTCCACCCTGTCTCCTACTCTCGGACATCTTGATCCTGAACCCTGAACGCTGAACCCTCTACGCCTTGGTTGCCACCTGCCCCTTGGGCGTGTCCTTGACGGTCCAGCCCAGGACCGCGATCTCGTCGCGCAAGGCATCGGACCGCGTCCAGTTCCGCTCCGCGCGGGCCGCCGCCCGCCGGACCATCAGCGCCTGCACCGCCGCGGGCACTTCCTCCGCCGGCTTCGCCAGCACCCCCAGCGCCCCGTCCCAGCGGCGGAACAGCGCCTGCACCGCCGCAGCGTCCGCAGGCGCCATCAACCCCGCATCCATCACGGCATTGCCCTCGCGGATGCCGTCGAACAGCGCCGCCAGCGCGGCCGACACGTTCAAATCCTCGTCCATCGCCGCCTCGAAGCGCTCCGCCGCCGCCTGCGCCCAGCCCGGCACCGGGCCCGCGGATGCCACCCCCGCCGCGTCCGCCAGCCGGACCGAAAACTCGTCCACCCGCCGCAGCGCCGTCCGCGCCGCGTCCAGCGACGCAAACGTGAAATTCAACGGCGACCGGTAGTGCGTCGCCAGCAGCTCGTAGCGCACCTCGCGCCCCGAATAGCCCCGCGCCAGCACCTCGCGCAGCGTATGGAAATTGCCGCGCGACTTCGACATCTTCTGCCCGTCCACCATCAGGTGTGCGCAATGCATCCAGTAGGTCGCGAAAGGCTGCCCGTTGGCGGCCTCGCTCTGCGCCATCTCGTCCTCGTGGTGCGGAAACAGATTGTCCACGCCGCCGGTGTGCAGGTCAAAGCTCGGCCCCAGGTATTTCATGCTCATCGCGGAGCATTCGATGTGCCAGCCCGGACGCCCCCGCCCCCACGGCGAATCCCACCCCACGTCCCCGTCCTGCTCGTCCCACGCCT
>CAYODC010000076.1:7404-8960 GCA_964402575.1 uncultured Verrucomicrobiota bacterium | reverse complement strand
GCAGATGAAAATGCTCAAACCGGGCGAAGGGCTGCTCATTCTCCAGGAAATGGTCGACGCCGACGGTTATTTTGCCGCCTCACGCGAGATGCCTGGCTTCATACAGGCAATGTGGCAGAGCGTGCAGCAACTGCGCCTCGCCGCCCGCCCGCGCGCGGCCATCCCGAAAGGAGGCCGCCATGGTTGAAGGCCGGGCCTATCGCGGCCGGCTCGTGCTGGCCCACGCCGCGCTCATCGGCTTCATCGCCCTCGTGATGGTGCCGCTGTTCATGGTCGTGTCCATTTCCCTGCGCCGGGGCAATTTCGCCACCGGCGGCATCCTGCCCACGCCCGAAACCGTCAGCCTCGAACACTGGCGCATGGTCCTGGGCCTCCCCGTCCAGCAGGCCGACGGCTCGTGGGAAGCGCCCACCATCCCGGTCCTGCGCTGGTTCTGGAACTCCGTCAAAATCTCCGCCACCAGCGCCTTCCTCGTCCTGCTGCTGTCGTCCACCTGCGCCTACGCCTTCGCCCGTATGCGCTTCTTCGGCCGCGACAAGCTCCTTTCCGGCCTCCTGATCCTCCAGATGTTCCCGATGGTCCTCGCCATCATCGCCATTTATTCCATCCTTGAAACCCTCGGCCGCTGGGTACCCGCCTGCGGCCTCGACACCCACCCCGGCCTGATCCTCGCCTACCTCGGCGGCATCGCCACCCACATCTGGATGATCAAGGGCTACTTCGACTCCCTTCCCATTTCTCTTGAAGAATCCGCCACCATCGACGGCGCCTCCCCCTGGCAAACCTTCTGGCTCATCATGCTGCCGACTTCGCTGCCCATCTTCGCCATCGTCTTCATCCTCGCCTTCATCGGCCTCATCGGCGAATACCCCCTCGCCAGCGTCGTGCTCCAGCGCACCGACCAGTGGACCCTCGCCGTCGGCGCCAACAGCTTCCTCTACGAACAGAACTACCTCTGGGGCGACTTCGCCGCCACCGCCGTCCTCGCCGGCCTGCCCATCACGCTGCTCTTCCTCGCCTGCCAGCGCCTCCTCATCTCCGGCCTCACCGCCGGCGGGGTCAAGGAGTGAGCGCCATCGGCCAGTGGCTGCTGCACGCCCTTTCCGCCGCCGGCATTTTCCTCGCCTGGACCGCCTGCGCCCTGCTCTGCGCGGGCGGACTGCTCCTCTCCGCGCTGTCCGTGTCGGGAACCTGGCTCGTGCTGGCCGCCGCCGGCCTCGCCGCCGCGCTGACCGGACCGGACGCCTTTCCCGGCTGGCCCATGCTGGCCGCCAGCGCCGCCGTGTGCGCCGCCGTGGATGCCATCGAATGGTTTGCCGCGTCGTGGGGCGTGCGCCGCCGCGGCGGCTCCCGCGCCGCCGGCTGGATGGCCCTCCTTGGCAGCCTCGGCGGCATGGTGCTCGGCAGCGTCCTGATCCCCGTCCCCCTCCTCGGCGGCCTCATCGGCATGCTGACCGGCAGCTTCGCGCTCGTCTACTGGACCGAAAAGCGCCGCCTGCAGCGGATCGACCACGCCGCCCACATCGCCACCGGCGCCGTGCTCGCCGGCATGGCGG
>CAYODC010000076.1:2811-7394 GCA_964402575.1 uncultured Verrucomicrobiota bacterium | reverse complement strand
CATCTCCACCAGCGCCTGAACACGCGCCCGCTCAGTCGCGCGCTCGCTCATCGCCATCCTTGCCGTCGCCGTGCTCGCCGGCATGGCGGTCCTGCTCCTGAAAGTCGCCGCCACCGCCGGCCTCATCCTGTGGCTTTCTGGCGGGCTGTGGATCCACCGCGGCTAGGCGCCGACAGCCGTGCCGATCTTGGAGCCCAGCGCGGCTTCGGCGATGCTCCGGCCGTCGCGCAGGCGCGGCGTCACCCGCGGTACCCACATCATGCGGCGCTTGGCCCGCAACACCATGTGGTGTTCCGGCAGGAAAAACAACACCGCATCCAGCACCCCCGCCACCCAAAACACCGGCGAAAAACAGGCATAGACCACCATCGCGCGGCGCAGGCGGCTTTCGTTCAGCGCCGCCGGCTCGCACGACGCCGGAATCAGGCCCGAAAACAGCTCCGCCAGCAGATTGGCGAATTCCGAGAAGAACCGGCCGAAGCTCGTCGTTTCCTGCACGTCGAACCCGTCCTTGAGCACTTCGAACAGCTCCGCCGGGGTGAAACCCGGATGGACCATCGGACGCGTCGGATCCACCAGTCCCGACAACCGCCGGAAAAAACCCACCAGCGTCTTGCGCTTGCGGCGCACATGCAGGATCAGGCGCGTCTTGGACCGCATCACCCGGTGCAGCTCGGCCATCAGTTCGGTCGGATTTCCGACATACTCCAGCGTCTCGCTGACCACCACCGCATCGAACGCCCCGTCTTCAAAGGGCAATTTCGGCAGTTCGGCCAGATGAATGCGGCCCATGCCGGCTTCCGCCAGCAGCTCCGCCTGGGTTTCCGATACCGCCAGGCTGCTCCATGCGCCTCCGCCGCCCCCGCCGGCGTTCTGCATCGCCGCGCTGACCGCGTCGTCCCCCGTCATCTCCAGCACCTGCTGCCCCCCCACCTTGTCCAGCATCCGCATCAGGCGTGACAGCAACTTGCGCCGCAGCGGAGACCGCATGAAAATCTTCATCCGCCCCTGGACGATCGCCGCCGTGATTCCGCTGGATTGCCCGTCGCTCATACTGATCGGGAAATATGCCCGAAATGAGCCGGTTTTGTCCAGCCCAGACCCGTTTCCGCCGGTGGAAACGCTAGGATCGGCCCCCGCATTTGGGGGCATAGGGACAGCCCTCGCACGAAAGCCCGCAGGCGCCTACCCCCTCTGCCGCCGACTCCTTCTTCCGGCGGCGCGCCCGGCGAATCCGGGACGCCAACCAAACCCCGGCGAACAGCACCGCCGCCCCCACGGCCAACCAGTCCAATTGCTGCGAATTCATGTCTTCATCCTCCCCAGCCCAGCCACCGGCCCGCTTGCACGACAACGAAGGTCACGATCCACGCCACGGTCGTCATGCCCACCAGCATCCCCAACGCCCACCCCCACGAATCGGTCTCGCGACGGGTCGCGGCGATCGTGGCCAGGCACGGCGCACTCAGCAGGCAAAACAGCATCATGGCCAGGCCTTGCAACGGGGTATAGTGGGCCCGCAGCATTTCCTGCAATCCCAACTCGTCCTCGCCGCCGCCCAGCGAAAACACGATGCCCATCTGCGCCACGAAAATCTCCTTCGCCGCAAACGCCCCCACCAGCGCCGTCCCTACCCGCCAGTCAAAACCGAGCGGGCGGATCGCCGGCTCCATCCATTTGCCGATGCGCCCAACCATCGTATGCTCCAATCGTTCCGCCTGCCGGCCGGCCTCCAGCCGGGCCGCTTCCGCCGGCGTTGCGGCCTGCGCAATCGCCGCGCCGTAGTCTCGGCTGAATTCCGTGCGGCGCGGAAACGTCCCCAACGCCCACAGCAGGATCGAACACGCCAGGATGACCGTTCCGGCCTTCTGCAGATACATCCACGCGCGATCCCACATGTGAATCGCCACCGAACGCCCGGTCGGCAGCCGGTACGGCGGCAGCTCCATCACGAACGGCGCGCTCTCGCCCCGGAACAATGTCCCGCGCAACACCCGCGCCAACAGAATGGCCACGGCAATCCCGCCCATGTACAGTCCCCACAGAACCCACCCGCGCCAGAACGGCTCGAAAAAAGCTGGAATCAGCAGGGCATAGATCGTCAGGCGCGCCCCGCAACTCACAAACGGCGTCACCAGGATCGTCGTGAACCGGTCGCGCTTGTGCTCCAGCATGCGCGTGGCCAGGATCGCCGGCACCGTGCAGCCCAGCCCGATTAGCATCGGAATGAAGCTCTTCCCGTGCAGCCCCATCTTGTGCATCAGCCGGTCCATCAGGAAGGCCACTCGCGCCATGTAGCCCGTGTCCTCGAGAAAGGCAATGGCCAGGAACAACAGCAGGATGTTCGGCAGGAAGGACACCACTCCGCCCACCCCGCCGATCACCCCGTCCACCAGCAGCGACTGGAACATCGGCGCCGCCCCGGCCGGCCATGCGGCCTGCACCCAGCCCGCCAGCGCCTCCAGCCCGGCCTCGATCCACCGCATCGGCGGCTCGCCCAGCGTAAACACCAGATTGAACACCCCCCACATCAGGAACACGAAGATCGGCAGCCCCCACACCCGGTGGAGCAGCAGGCTGTCGAGCCACATGGTGCGGTCGCGCCGCACGTGGTGCGCCGCCGCGGTTGTCGCCTCTGTCGCCACGCCCAGCGCAAAGCCATAGCGGGCTTCCGCGATCTGCACATCGGCAGGCCTCCCCCCACGCTTTTCAATCCGCGCGGTCTCCGCCACCGCGGCCTCCCGCGCGCCCTCCGGCGCATGGGGATCCGCAATCCCGTCCAGCAGCGCAATGGCCCGGCGCCGCGCCGATACCGCGTCGTCGCCCTCGAACCGCTCGGCCACCTCCCGGATCGACTGCTCCAGATCCACCCCGTAGAACACACGCCCCGTGCAAGGCTGGCCTTCCTCCGCCACGGCCAGCGCCGCCGCCAACAGCTCGTCCACCCCGTCCCCGTTGCTGCCGTTGGTGGGAACCACCGGTCCCCCCAGCAGGCGGGACATCAGGTCCAAATCGAACTTCAATCCGTTCTGCGCCGCCTCGTCGCTCATGTTCAACGCGTATACCAGCGGCACGCCCATCTCGGTCAGTTGCGCGGACAAGTGCAGGTTCCGCTCCAGGTTCGTCGCATCCAGCACCTGCACCACTACGCCGGCGCGGCCCGACAAAATTTCGTCGCGCGCAATCGCCTCCTCCGGCGACGCCGCCAGCAGGCTGTACACGCCCGGAAGATCCACCAACTCGATGCGCAATCCGTTGCGGGTGAATTCCGCCGACTTCTTCTCCACCGTCACGCCCGGATAGTTGCCCACGTGCTGGCGCGCACCGGCGATCCGGTTGAACAGGCTGGTTTTCCCGCTGTTGGGATTGCCCGCCAGCAGAACCACTCGCGCCCCGACCAACGCCTCTTCATGTCCGTTCATGCGGCCATCCCCCTCATATCAACCCCGGCCGCCATTTCACCCGGATCTTCGCGGCTTCGGCCTTGCGCATCGAAAGCCGGTACCCGCGCACTTCCACTGCCATGGGATCCCCCAGCGGCGCCACGCGTTCCACGGCAATCAACACCCCCGGCGTCACCCCCATCTCCACCAGGCGCTTGCGCAGGGACCCCTCGACATCCACCGACATCACCACCCCTCGAACCCCTTGGGGAAGCTCATCCAACCCCGACTCGACCCCCGGCGCCCGCTCCCCTTTCGCCGCCGCCCGAACCGTCATCCACTCGCTCATCAACTCCGGCTTTCCTCGCAGGAAATCCCCCAGCAGCCCCATGCGGTCCAGAACCAGCGGCGTGGCATCGTGCTCCATTCCGCACGCCGCCACCTCCGACTCCTCGTGGGGCAACCCCAAGGTGTCCATGAAAAATCTCCGTAACGCCACATGCCGACCCGAAATATCCTCGGCCACCTGGCGCCCCTTGGGCGTCAACCCGACCACCCCGTAGGGCGCATAGTCCACCAATCCCTGGTCCCGCAGCGAATTCAGGGCGGCCGACACCGTGGACGGCTTCACATCCAGCGCCTCGGCAATGTCCCCCGTGCGCGCCCCTCGCGGCGTCTCCAGCAAACGCAGGATGGTTTCCAAATAATCTTCCGCTTTCGCGCTCAGCCGCTCAATCTTCATGATGTGTTGAAACCCTCAAAATGTTTGAAGGCTCAAACCTATCACATCCCCCACGCTCCGCAAGCCCAACAAACCTTCCCGATCCGGCCCGAACGGATCGGCTACGGGATCGGCTACGGTTATTGACATCCTTGGACACGCCCTCTATGGTTTCTTTTCCAGTTACCATTCTTTCCTGAAAGGATCAGCCATGCAATTGACGGTACGGGATGCGGCCAAAGCCCTCAATGTGACCGAGAAAACGGTCTATCGCTGGATCCAAAACGGGGGCCTCCCCGCCTACCGTGTGGCAGGCCAATACCGGATCAATCGGGCCATGCTTTTCGACTGGGCCACGTCCAAGCGCGTCAACTTCTCCCTCGAGGAACCGATCGCGCCCGAAGTCCATCCCACTTCTACTTTCACCGAGGCCTTGCAGGAAGGCGGCATCCATTACCGGGTGGCCGGAACCACCAAGC
>CAYODC010000076.1:0-2801 GCA_964402575.1 uncultured Verrucomicrobiota bacterium | reverse complement strand
GATTCCGTGGACCGGGAAGTCCTCCTCCAGGCCCTGCTCGCCCGCGAACAACTCCAGTCCACCGGCGTCGGCGACGGCATCGCCCTTCCCCACGTGCGCAATCCCGCCATGTTGGAAATCGCCACCCCCATGGTGTGCCTCTGCTTCCTCGAAAACCCCGTGGAGTTCGGCGCCCTCGACGGTAACCCCGTCAAGGTGCTGTTCATTCCCCTCTCCCCGAACGTACGGATCCACCTGCATCTGCTCTCGCGCATTTCCTTCGCCCTGCGCAATCCCCAATTCAAGCGGTTGTTGGCGGACGAAGCCCGCCGCGACGAAATCATCGCCGCCGCCCAAGCGCTCGAACCCGTCACTTGACCGCCCCCCCCCCTTGATCCGGCCATGAAAAGGCCCTGCCTCGCGGCAGGGCCTTTCCGTTCGCCCGCTTTGGCCCCGGACGTTCCTAGTCCGGCACGGCGACTTTCACACGCATCAGCAGGTTCGAGGCTGTAAACGACGGCAGCGTGATTTCGCCGTTGGTGCTCGGCAACGTCCCGCGGGACGTCCAAATCCAATTGCTGTGGACCATATCCAGTTGGTCGGCGGTTTCCACCATGTAATCGCACTTTTGGCCGCCCACCTTGCGCAAGCGCACGCGATTGCCGATCCAGTCCTCGATGACCAGCTCGTCCACCACGTTGGGATCGGTCCCCAGGAAATACTCGGTCCGGTCGGGATGGCCGTCGTCGTCCCTGTTGCTGTCGGCCGTGAAGGTCCAGCCGGGCAGCCGCTCGTCGATCCATGAATTCGGCACGCCGTGGGTTTCGTCGGCCGCCGGCGGCCATGCTACGGGCAAACCGTACAGATAGACATAGCTGGTGGCGATGTTTCCGAATCCGTCCGGCTGTTCCTCCGGATTCGGGAACTCAATGTTTTCGCCCAGGTATTTCCCGGAGAGATAACTGTTGGCGCCGTTGGTCGTATTGATGCTGATCATCACGCCCGACAGGTTCAGGTTGGTGAGGGCCGAGGCATCCGCCACGCCAAACGTTGCCAGCGGGATGGCGCATTTCCACGCGGCGGCCTGCTGGCTGTTGTAGCCGTAAGGAGCAAACTGGATCAGCTGCGCGCCGGCCACGCCCGCAAACGCGCCGGGCGCGGCCTCGGTGCCGACCGGCGTGGCAAACACTCCTTGTCCGAAATCCGGCCCTTCCGCGTGATAAAGGCCGAAATTCGTGTGGGTGCCATCGCCATAGACGTCGCCCAGCAAGATGGCCACGTGCACCGCCGGATCAAAGCCCACGTTGTGCAACCTGTCCAACCCGTCCGGCAGGCTGTTGACATGCCAGAAATTGCTCGCGCCCGCCGTCGTTCCGCCCGAGACGAACACCACGTAGGCATTGTTGTCGACGTCCGTCGGCAACGCCACGTCCGTGCCGCCCACGTAGAGATTCGTCTCGTCGTAGTTGACGTAGATGCGGCCGAAGTCGCCGAAGCCTGCTTCGCCGCTCGTCGTCGCGGCGCCGCCGGACACGTCCAGATCGAACATCTCGCTGCCCATGTCGGGCGTGCCCGACACCATCCGCAGTCCGCCCACTTCGCCGACGAGGGCCGTATAATCCTGCCCGCCGTTGTTGTCCCAGACCGTCGTGCCATTGGGCAAGGTGCCCGACACGCAGTATTTCACGGTCGTGCCGTCGGGATAGGGCCCAATCTCCAGGCTCCAGCAATCGTTATTGTTGGTCTCCCCGGACTTGGCGAAGTTCGTCGTGCCCCAGGTCGCGCCGCCGTCGGCGCTGAAGACCAGCGCCACGTTGGTGGAGGCACCGATGGGCCAACTTTCGCAGGCGATGACGATGGCGTCGGTCGCGCCAATGGCGCCGTTGGCCGGCGTTTGGGCGACGTTGCCGACCCAGAGAACCTCGGACTCGCCACCGGAAGAAGCAACGGTCAGGGAATAGTTTGCGCCGCCGTTGTTGTCCCAGTTCGTCGTGCTGCCGTCGGTGGCCTCGATGTAGTACTCGAAGACCGTGCCGGCCTCGTACGGGCCGAGCTGTAAATTGTACCACTGGCCGCCGACGGAACCCCACTCCCCGTTCGGGGCCATATTCGTGCGGATCCACTCGCCGCCGCCCGTGCGATAGCCCAGCGTCACGGCCGTCACGGTGCCGGAAGGGCCGGCCTCGATGTTGAGATAGATCGGATCCGCATCCGTCACGTCGGCGGCGGCAGGCCAGGTATGCGTGCCGCGCAACCAGACGTTCGGCGGGGGCTCGACCTCCCCACCGGTGCCGCCGGTCTGCTCGCCCACCCACACGTGGAGGATGTTGGAGCGATTGGTCTTGCCGTTGCCGTCGACGGCTTCGACGAAATAGTCGATCAGGCAATTGGTCTGGCCGGCAATCGTGCCGCGATATCGCATGGCGCGGGCGCTGGGATCCGGCACTTGGGGACCTTTCTGCGTCGGCCACCAGTCGCCCTCCATGTCCACCGTCGTCCACTCCGTGACACCGGGGCCGCCGGCGAACGTTTCGTTCTCCGTCGAGCTGATCGGCCACTGGCCGTCGAGGTCGCGGCGCCAGTACACCTTGGCGCTCTGCACGCCGCCGACGTCGTCGATGAACGACCACACCACGAAATCGGAGGGGGCGTTGGACGTCTCGTTCCACATCTTGCCGCCGGGGTTGTAGGGCAGGCGCTGGGGCGGAAAGATGCTCGGGCCGCGGTTGTCGTTGCCGGGATTGCGGGCGATGACCTTGTTGGCCTCGGCGACCGCCAGGTTGCAGGCGCGCGTCGGATTGCCGTCCCAGGGATTGGCCGTG
>CAYODC010000075.1:1055-9066 GCA_964402575.1 uncultured Verrucomicrobiota bacterium | reverse complement strand
TCTTTGACCGCCGCTTCGGCGGCGACCTCGTCGGCCTGCGCCAACAACTCCCCTATCTGCAGAAGCTCGGCGTCAACGCGATCTATCTCAACCCCATCTTCTGGGCCGCCTCCCTGCACAAGTACGACGCCACCGCCTACCACCACATCGACCCCTCCTTCGGCCCCGACCGCGAAGGCGACCTGCGCGCCCTCGCCGCCGCGAACGAGACCGAAGACCCCGCCACCTGGATCTGGACCTCCGCCGACCGCTTTTTCCTCGACCTCGTCGCCGACGTCCACGCCCGCGGCATGCGCATCATCCTCGACGGCGTCTTCAACCACTCCGGCACCCGCTGCTTCGCCTTCCAGGACCTCCAGAAAAACGGCCGGGCTTCGAAGTACGCCGACTGGTACCAGGTGACCCAGTGGCACCCCGACGGCTCCTTCGCCTATGCCAGCTGGGACGGCACCGGCAGCCTCCCCTGTTTCGGCCGCAATGAATCCACCCTCCACCCCGGCATCAAGCAGTACCTTTTCGACGCCACCCGCCGCTGGATGGATCCCTCCGGCCAGGGCCGCCCCGAAGAAGGCATCGATGGCTGGCGCCTCGACGTGGCCTACTGCGTCCCCCACGGCTTCTGGCGCGAATGGCATGCCCAGGTCCGCTCCATCAACCCCGACGCCTACACCACCGGCGAAATCGTCGGCCCCGCCCAGGACTGGATCCGGCCCGACGAGTTCTCCGCCGTCATGAACTACGAGTGGACCTATCCCACCCTCGCCTTCTTCACCACCAACGCCGCCGCCATCGATGCCGCCGAATTCCGCGCGCGCATCGACACCCTCCTCGCCCGCCACTCCCCCGGCACGGCCTTGATCATGCAGAACCTCCTCGACTCCCACGACACCGGCCGCATCCTGACCATGCTCGAAAACGCCTGCCCGCCGCCGACTTCCTGGGACCCCTATTTCAACTGGCCCAAGGTGGCCGACAACCCCGCCCTCCGCACCCACCGCCCCGGCGACCACGCCCAGCAGGCGCTCCGCCTCGCCGCCGCCTGGCAGTTCACCGGCCCCGGTGCGCCCATGCTCTACTACGGCACCGAAGTCGGCATGTGGGGCGCCAACGATCCCTGCGACCGCCAGCCCATGCTGTGGAGCGACATCCCCGCCGACCCCGAAACACACGGCTTCCGCGGCCCCCTGCCCGAGACCCACCCGCGTACGCCCGACTTGGAACTTTTTGCCTTCTACCAGCGCCTCATTGCCCTGCGCCACGCCGAACCGGCCCTGCGCCGCGGCTCCTTCCAATGGCTCCCCTCGCCGTCCCCCCGCACGCTGGCCTACGAACGCCAACTCGCCGGAAACCTCCTGCGCGTCATCCTCCATGACGGCCCCGAACCGCTGTCAGTCCCCGAGTGGCCCGCCGGCGCCATCAACGTGTGGAACGACACCCCCGCCCCCACGCAACTTTCCCCCCACTCTTTCCTAATCGTCCGCCTGCCCCCGCCCCGCCCGTAACCGGGCCCCCGCGCGTCAGTTCTTTTCGCGGAACGTGATCCGGCCCTTCGTCAGGTCCGTCGGACTGATCTCCACCGTGACCTTGTCGCCCGTGGTGATCTTGATGAAATGCCGGCGCATCTTGCCGGAAATGTGACCGAGTACTTCGTGCCCGTTGTCCAACCGGACGCGATACATCGTCGCGGGCAGCACCTTCACCACCTCGCCGGTCACCGTTAATAGATCGTTTTCCTTCGCCATAGTAACCCAACCACTCCTTCTCTCAACCCATGGGGCGCGTTATATCAGATGCATCCAGCCGCTGGCAACCCTTTCAGCGGCCAACCCCCGCCGCGAGGTCTTCCGGCGTCAGCCCGGCGAGGGATTCGACGGCCGCAAAGGCCCCCGCCGCCCGCAGCGCCTCCGCGGTCAGGTGCGTGGCCACCCCCAGCACGGGAAGGCCCGCCCCGCGCGCCGACGCAATCCCGTCGGCGGTATCTTCGATCGCTACGCATGTCCCCGCCGCAATGCCGCGCCCCGGAAAGCGCGCGGCCAGGCGCTCGACGCCCAACCGGTAGCTGGCCGGATCCGGCTTGCTGGCCGCCACGTCCTCCGCCGTCACCCGCACCGCAAAGCACTCCGCGATTCCCAGCGAGGCCAGCACCGGATCGATGTCGCTGCGCAACGCGCCGCTGCACAGCGCGACCGGCCCCGCCGCCGCGCACGCCCGCACCAGCTCCACCGCGCCCGGAAAGGCGGGCAGCCGCCCCTGCGCCGCATGCCGGGCAAACAGCGCGGCCTTCCGATCGGTGCGCCGCCGGATCTCCTCCGCCGTCGGCTCGATCCCGGCCCGCGCCAGCAGCACCGCGAACGACCCGCGGTCGTCGAAGCCCATCAGCTCTTCCCGGTAGAAATCCCAGTCGAACGGCGGACCGTCGCCCGCCATGGCCTCCACCATGGTCGCATGGTGCAGCCGCTCGCTGTCGACCAGAACCCCGTCGAAGTCGAACAACACCGCCGCCGGCACGCCCATCAGCGCAGGTCCCCGCTGCCGTGGATCTTGCCGGCTTCCTTGCGCGCCGCCAGCTTGGCCAGGTTCCCGGCGGCGATCTCGTCAAGGTCGAGCCCCAGCTCCGTCGCCAGCGCGGAAATGTACCACAGCACGTCCCCGAGCTCCTTGCCCAGCAGCATCCGCCGCTCGTCGGAAATCGTCCCACCCTCGTCCCGAATGGCTTTTTTCAGCTTCTCGCAAATCTCCCCTGTCTCGCCGGCGAGCCCCAGCGCGGGATAGACGAAATTGCCTTCGCCGCGGCCCGGATAGACGGCCGTGGTCATGGCTTGCTTCTGGTAGGTGGCAAAGTCGGGCATGGGTCAGTCTCCTGGGGGTTGGGCATAGCTGGGGAATCCGTCGGTCGTCATGTCTTCCGGAACGTGCCGCCACCGCTTGTAGCTCCATAGCCAGCAGTCGGGGCGGGCCCGGATGGCCTCTTCATAGAATCCGGTGATGCGCTGGGTGAGGTCGCGCGCGGCGGTGGCGCGGTCCAGCGCGGCAATCTCCGCCGGCGGAATCACGTGCGAGACCTCCCCCAGATAGGTCCCGTCCGGACGCGGCAGCGCATAGGCAAACAGGATCTCCGCGCCGGTCATCGGCGCCAGCAGCCCCGCGGCAGGCGACACGGCGACGGGCTTTCCGAAGAAATCCGCAAACACCCCGCCCTTTTTCGGGGAGGTGTTCTGGTCCAGCAGGAGACCGACCGTGCCGCCGTCCCGCAGGCACCGCACCAGCTTCTTCAACGCCCCCTCGCGCGGCACAATCTGCTGGCCCGTCATCTGCCGCGCCTCTTGGAGCAATTGATCCACCATCGGATTTTTCAGCGGCATCGCCACGCTCATCAGCCCGCCCGACCTCATCGCCCAGTAGCGCCCCATCAGTTCCCAATTGCCGAAATGCCCCGTCACGCCGACGCGCGCCACGCGCCGCTCCATCGCTTCCTTCAGGCTCGGCGCGGCCTCGAACCACCGCTCCATCCGGGCCGCCGAATCGCGGGAAAACCACAACAGGTCCAGCATCACCAGCGAAAGACTCTGCAGCGACCGCCGGATGATCCGGCGCTTCTCGGCCATGCTCATCGCCTCGCCAAACGCCAAATCCAGATTCGCCAGACCCAGCCGCCGGTTGCGGGCCGAGCAGACATACCCCGCGGCCCCCAGCAGCCGCGCCAGCCCCAGGATGGCCCGGCGCGGCAGCCGCGGCACCAGCGCCAGCCCCAACCGCATGAACGGCGCTTCCAGCGACTTCCGGAATCGCTTCAGGACTTGGCTCATCGCGGCCATCCCGGATTCAACCCACCTTCGCCGCGGCCGGCGCCGCCGGCTCCGGCTGGCTCTTCCAGCGCTTGTGCAGCCACAGCCATTGCGCGGGATACTGCCGCACCGCGTCCTCGATGACCTTCGTGTACTTCGCCGTGAAGGCCAGGATCGTCTCCTCCTTGCGGTCCGGCGGCGGCTCGATGGCCGGAAGCGCTTCCAGCACGTGGCGGCCCTCCGCAGTGCGGTGCATGAACACCGGAATCACCGGGGCGCCCGTCTGGGCCGCCATGAAGGCCAGCCCCGGCGAAGTCGAGGCCGGCCGCCCGAAGAAATCCACGAACACCCCCTGCGAGGCCGGCCGGTTCTGGTCGAGCATGAAGCCCACCAGCTCGTTCTTGCGCAGCGCCTTCACGCACGCCCGGTAGGCGTTGTGCGCGGGAATCGTCGTCAGCCCCGCCTTGCGGCGCAGCCCCCCCCACACGGCATCGAGACCTCCATGCTTGATCACCTTGGTGATGATCGTCACCGGGTAGTGGAACAGCTTCGAGGCATAGAGCCCCATCAAATCGTAGTTTCCGAAATGGGCGATCAAAATCAGCACCCCCTTGCCCCGGGCCAGCGCGGCCTGGACGATCTCCTCGCCATGCGCTTCCAGCCGCTCCCCAAGCTCCGCGTCCTTGCCCCCCGCAAACCGCATCAGCTCCATCAGGTTCAACGCCTGGTGGCGGCACATCTCGTGATACAGCGCCCGCAATTCCCCCGTGGATTTCTCCGGAAAGCTCTTGGCCAGCGCCTCCAGCACCGTCGCCCGGCGCAGGCGCACCACGCGCGACAGCAGCCAGCCCCAGTGGACGGCCAGGACCGTGGCCCACCGGAAGGGAAGCCGGGAGACAAATGCCGCCAGGATTTGGAAAAACCATGCCATGGTGCGCGCATGCTACCCCCCCCCCCCCGCTCCGCCAAGCTTCGTCTTCGCCCCCCCCCCGCTCCCCGCGCCGGCCACCATCCCCGTCACGAAAGGTCGTCGATGTCCTGCGCCTGCCGCTGCAGGTCGGCCAGCTCCTTCCGCCAGAAATCCACCGTGCCCCACTCGGCGGACAACAGCCCCGACCCCCCGTCGGCCCTCTGGCGCGCGCACCACGCCGCATAATGCAGATAGCGCATCGCCCGCAAAGGCTCGATCAGCCGCGTTTGCGCGTCGTCATACTCGCCAAACGTGTCGTAGCCCTCCAGCAGCAGCTCGAACTCCGGCCGCGCCGCCGGCAGCCGGTCCGGCAGCAGCATCCACAGGTCCTGGATCGCCGGCCCCATCGCCATGTCGTCGAAATCGATCGCGCAAAACCCCTCGTCCGGCCGCCACAGCAGGTTCATCCGGTGCAGGTCGCCGTGCAGGCGCTGAACCTCCACCCCCTCGAACAGCGGCACGATCCGATCCAGCAGCCGCTGCGCCGCGTCCAGATAGCGCCCTTCGACCTCCCGCGGAATCGCCCCCGAATCCCTCAGGAAATCCAGATGTGTGCGCGCCGACTTCTCCGGACCGATCGTGATCCGGTGCTCCGCCGCCCGGCCCGCTCCGGCCTGGTGGATGCGGCCGATCAGGCGGCCGATCTGCAGCCATTCCGTCCGCGACGGCTCGTCGCACGGACGCCCCCCCCGCCGCGGAAACAGCGCATAAAACACCCCGTCCTCTTCGTGGAGGGTCTTTCCATTTCCATCCGCCAGGGGCGCCACCACCGGAATCTCCGCCGCGGCCAGTTCCCCCAGGAAATCATGCTCGTCCTGCAGGGCCGGACGGCTCCAGCGGCCCGGCCGGTAGAACTTGGCCACCAGGAACCCGCCGTCCTCCAGGCCGATTTCATACACGCGATTGATGTAGGACGTCAGCGGACGGCACACGCCCGATGCCCGCCGCCCCGATGCGCGTTCGGCACGGTCCATGACCACGTCCGGCGTCAGGGCGCCGAATCCGGCGGCTCCGGCAGGCTCAGGCACGGCCAACGCCTATCTCGCCAGACCGGGCAGGTTGGGCAAGGCTCCCCCCTGCCACGGAACCGCCGGCGCCGACGGCGCCTGCCGCGGAAACAACATGCGGAAATCTCGGTTGCTGGCCAGCGGCTGGAACCGGGCATCGCGCAGGATCGCCTCGCGGGCCGGGTCCCCGCCCAGCTCGATGGATTTCCGGGCGGCGTTGACCGCATCCGCATCGCGCCGCACGAAGGCATAGGCGGCCGCCAAATCCAGCCACACGTCCACGTTGCCCGTTTCGCGCTGGGTGTACTGCTCCAGCGTGTAGATCAGCGCATCGATGCGCTGGTCCTGCGCAAACAGCCCCGCCAGCGCCAGCAGATGTTGCGTGGGAATGCCCGGATCCGACGCCAGCCGCATGGCCAGGTTCTGGTAGGCGCCCTGCATGCCGGACGCCCGGTAGATCGTGGTCAGCTCGAGGGCCTCGTCGGCCGACAACGACTGCGTCTCCTGCTGCTTCTTCTCGATTTCCTTGCGGCGAGTCACCATCCGCAGCGTGTTGTCGATCTGCGCCAGGAACCCCTTGGCACTGTCGTTCTGCGGATCCTGTTCAATGAACTGGCGGATGAGGTCGCCGGCCTCCTCGAAGCGCTGCATGTTCATGTACATCTGCGCCAGCCGGAACGTCGCCTCGGGCGAGAGCGGATACAGCTCGATCGACTGCTTGAAGGCATACTCCGCCTCGTCGTACATCCGCCGGTAGTCGTAGATCCCCGCGATGGCGCTGCGCAGCTTCGAAAACGACTTGCGCGCGCAGATGTCCCGCCGGAACTTGCTCTGGTCCATCAGCCATTTCGTGTACCAGCCCCAGAACCGATGGTCGTTCTCCACCAGCTTCGGATCCAGCCCCGCCAGCGGCTCCTTGTTCAGTTTCAGGATGATCCCGTGCGGCGTCAGGTACGGATACATCCACTGGATGACGTAGCTTTCCTCGACGTAGAAGTCGTGGCGGTCCTTGTTCTCCTTGAAGATCAGCTCGGCCAGGATGCCGTTGATGGTCATGACCCCGCCCACGCCCTGCACGCTGACCTTGCCGCCTTCGATCTTGATGTCCGCCCCGGCCTGGATGCGCCCGGCATTCACGTCGTCGACATACTTGCGGAACGCCTCGTTGCTGTCCTCCAGCGACGGAATGTAGATCGTGTCGCCGTAGAGGTCGCGCGTGATGTTCATGAACGTGTTGTCCGCCAGCGCATTTTGTGTGATCAGGTACACGTCCGGCCGCACGTCCGCCGAATAGATCATGTAGGTCGGCACGAACCGCCCCGGATCCGTGCCGCCATAGAAAATCGCGCCTTCGGTCATCGCGGGCGGATAGTCCGGCTCGGCCGCGCCCAACGCATTCGTCAACGCCCCCCACTCGCGCGCGAAATCCTCCTCGTCCGGGAACCAGTACCCGAAGTCTTCCCGGATCCCCTGGATGCCCTCCAAACCCCAGTTGCCGAACTGCCAGCCGTAATGATGCCCGTTCTGCTCCGCCCCGCCCACGATCCGCAACTGCTCCTCGTCATAGGCGTTCTGCCACAGCAGCACCCCCGGCAGCAGCAGACCCGCCGCCATCGCCGGCACCAGCGCCCACCGCCCCAGCAGCCGCTCGATCCAGGCCACCGACAGCAGGATGCCATAGCCCAGCCACAGCGCATAGAACGCGTGGCTCTGGATGAACTGCACCCGCCCGATGAACAGGTTCTGGATGTCCAATTGCGGATTCTGGAAAATCAGGAACACCACGCTGACCGAGAAGAACCCCACCACCGACGTGATCAGCCACCGCTGCTGCGACACGCCGATGTCGGAATCCAGCCCCGCCAGCGGCCCGCTCAGCAGCCACGCCAGCGCAATCGCCAGCGGCGGCCCAAACACCGCCCCCGCGTAGAACAGCTTGCCCGCGCCAGACAGGTATTCCGGCTGCCCCTCCCCCACCCCGAACGAGTTGAACAGCGCCTTCAGGCTCATCACGTCCACCCCCAGCACCGCCAGCAGCACCCCCGCCAGGAACGCGCCAATCATCAGCTTCGTCCCCAGCGAATACCCGCCCAGGTCGGCCATCTGCTTCTTCAGGTACAGCGCGATCAGCACGAAAAAGCCCCAGCCCGCCAGCAGCAGGATCGGCGCGATCACCAGCCGGTAGAGCGTCTCGATCCCGCTCCACCCCGTGATCGTCTCCAGCACGATCAGCCCCGACGACACCAGCA
>CAYODC010000075.1:0-1045 GCA_964402575.1 uncultured Verrucomicrobiota bacterium | reverse complement strand
GCGCCAGCGCCACCGGGAAAACCGACATTCTCCGCTCCCCCGCCCGGAACCCCCACGCGCAGAACGGCAGGAACCCCAGCACCGCGATCGGCAGCGAAAACTGGCTGCGCAAGTCCGTCAGGTACGCCCCCAGCTGCTGGATGAACTTCTCGCTGAAAATATCCGTCGGCGTAATCGCCTCGTACTGCCCGCGCGTCACCGCGTGCATGAACCCCTCCCACGTGCGCGCATAGCCCCAGTTCATCGGCGGATTCTGCTCCGAGGCGATCGGAAGGTACATGTAGAAGCCCACCCCCAGCTCCGCCAGCAGGATCGTCGCGCACACCGTCCGCCCGTGCGGCAGCACGAACGCCAGCGCCACCGGAATCGCCAGGAACAGCACGTTGTAGATCCAGAACGGACCCGTCTCCGGCCCCTTGGACCACTTCCACAGGTTCGGATCGTACCCCGGCAGCGCCTTGTCCGCCTCGGTCTCGAACAGCGAATACCCCTTCGCCGCGAACACGAACACGATGCCCATCAGCACCGCCGCGATCGCGAAATCACGGAACAGGTCCGCATCCTTCATCGCCACCGCCACTGCCAGCGCCAGCCCCAGGAACAGCAGCGTCTGGTGATTCGTCAGCCCCAGCCCGAACAGGAACGCGGCCACAAAAAGCAACAGGTCGCTCTTCGGCCGGCACATCCACATGTAGATCAGCAGCAGCACGATCATCTGGAACAGCGCATTGAGGCTGTACACCTCCACGATCACGCTCTGCGACCACAACACCGGACTGAACGCCAGCAGCAGCCCGCCCGAAATCCCCGCCAGCAGGCACAGCACGTTCTCCGTCTGGAACCCGATCTTCTCCGTCAGCGCCGGCACGCTGCGCAGCAGATCCGCCCCGGAGCGGCTGATCAGCAGTGCCAGCAGCGCGCACGCCCCCGCCCCCGCCGCCGCCGACGCCAGCCCCACCGACCACGCCGGGTTCGGATGCCCGTTGTACGTCACCCAGTGGAACACCCACTGGAAAAACCACGTCACCAGCGTCCAGATCGGATA
>CAYODC010000074.1:0-9083 GCA_964402575.1 uncultured Verrucomicrobiota bacterium | reverse complement strand
TGCGCGGCGGTTCCCGCCAGGCCGAACCCGGCGAATTCACCAAGCGCGCCTTCCTCCTCGGAAAACTCGACCTCACCCAGGCCGAAGCCGTCCTCGACCTCATCCATGCCCGCTCCGAACGCTCCGCCCGCATGGCCACCGCCCTCCTCGAAGATGCCCTCGGACGCCAAATCCGCGCCATCTATCAGGATTGGCTCGCCATTACCGCCGATATCGAGGCCATGCTGGATTTTCCGGATGACGAACTGCCGCAGATTGTTGCAAACGAGATCACGGCCAGGATCTCCCCCGTTTCCGCCGCCATCCAGACCTTGCTGGACACCTGGAAGGAAGGCCGCATCCTGCGCGAGGGCGCCCGCATCGTCATCGCCGGCGCCCCCAACGTCGGCAAATCCACCCTCCTCAATCTCCTCGCCGGCCGCGACCGCGCCATCGTCTCCCCCTACCCCGGAACCACCCGCGATACCATCGAAGTCGATGTCAATCTCAACGGATATCCCGTCCGCCTCGTCGATACCGCCGGCCTCCGCGACGCCCCTTGCGAAATCGAACAGGAAGGCATCCGCCGCACTCATCACGCGCTCTCTCATGCCGACCTTTGCCTCTGCGTCGTGGATGCTTCCCAGCCCCTGTCCGCATCGGAAACCGATTTCATCCGTTCTCATCCACCGGAACGACTGCTTTTGATCCTTAATAAATCTGATCTCGGCATCCATGTCTCTCCTTCCGCCTTCGCTCCTGTTCCGGCCATCTCCACTTCCTTGGCCATTTCCCCTGATCTTTCCCCAATCGTTCTGGCCATCCTGTCCAAGATTGTCCCTGTCCATACAGGAATCAGCCACGATTCCTGCGCTGTTTCTTCCAGACAGCATCAACTATTATCAATTGCTCTGCATAATATTATATATACCCTGCAGCTGGTCTCCACCGGGAATGAAGAATCTCTTCTCCCCGCCGCCACCCATGCCCGCCTCGCATTGGAGAATATCGGCTTCATCCTCGGAATCCAATGCTCGGAGGATATGCTCGATGCCATTTTTTCTAGGTTTTGTGTCGGAAAATAACTCTTTCACTTATGAAGTGACGATCATGAATGTTTTTATAATGTGAATTCTTTCACATTATATCATTTCGATCGTCTTGAATGGATGCACGCTCTATGACAGAATCCCCCCCCTATGATGTTTTGGTCATTGGCGCCGGACATGCCGGATGCGAAGCCGCCTTGGCCGCCGCCCGGATGGGTGCCCATACGGCCCTGATCACCATGGATCCGCTGGCCGCTGCCCGGATGTCCTGCAATCCCTCCATCGGCGGCATGGCCAAATCCCATATGGTCTTCGAACTGGATGCCCTGGGCGGGGAAATGGCCCTCAATACCGATTGCACCGGAATCCAGTTCCGGGTCCTGAACATGCGCAAAGGCCCCGCCGTTCGCGCCAACCGCGCCCAATGCGATAAACCCGCCTATTCCGCCCGCATGCATGCCGTCCTGCAAGCCCAACCCAACCTGACTCTGATCCAGGACCAAATCCATTCCGTTCAGGTGGATCAAGATCGAATCACCGGCGCTTTCGGGAACTCCTCCCGCTGGTACCCGGCCAACACCGTCATTCTGACCGCCGGCACCTTCTTGCGCGGCAAAGTCTTTGTCGGCAAGCAAGTCGTATCCGCCGGCCGCCTCCATGAGCCCTCCGAGGATCAACTCAGCCTTCAATTGCAGGATCTGGGCTTCACCATGGCCCGCCTCAAGACCGGCACCCCCCCCCGCCTCCATAAGGATACCATCGATTACGCCCGCATGACCCTCCAACCTGGCGAAATCCCTCCGCCCTTCTTCGGTTGGCGCTGCCGTGAATCAACGGACATGTTCCACGTGGAACTTTCCGTTTCCTCCCAACCGGCCCACGGACCGGCGTCTCCAGACTCTGTTCCACGTGGAACATGTCCGTTGCCTCCTTTTGCCCCCTGGATCCCCGGCAGCCGCCCCATGCCGTGCTGGCTCACCCATACCCGCCCGGAGACCATCGAAATCATCCAGTCGCATTTGCCGGATTCCGCCCTGTACGGAGGCATGATCGAAGGAACCGGTGTCCGCTATTGCCCGTCCATCGAAGACAAGGTGGTCAAATTCTCCTCCCACACTGATCACCACGTGTTTATCGAGCCCGAAGGTCGGAACGTGCCGGAAATCTATCCCAACGGAACCTCTAACAGTCTGCCTTTGGACATCCAATTGGACATGATTCATTCCATTCCCGGCCTCGAACAGGCCGAATTCATCGCCCCGGGCTATGCCATTGAGTACGATTTCTTCGATCCCACCCAGTTGCACCCCACCTTGGAAACCAAACGGATAGGGGGGCTGTATTTTGCCGGACAAATCAACGGAACCACCGGTTACGAAGAAGCCGCCGCCCAAGGATTCATCGCCGGCGCCAATGCCGCCCTCCTGTGCCAGAAATGCGAACCTCTCGTCCTGAAACGCCATGAAGCCTATATCGGCGTGATGATCGACGATCTGATCACCAAAGGCACCACGGAACCCTATCGGATGTTTACCTCGCGGGCGGAACACCGGCTGTTGCTTCGGCAAGACAACGCTTCGTTCCGCTTGTCCTCCCATGCGGAATGCCTCGGCATCGTTCCCCGCACCCGTTTGGCTCAGGTACGCAAGTGGGAAGGGGAGATCGTGGCGGAAATGGATCGCCTGCTGCACACGTTCAAGGAGGGGACATCCTTGGCCCAGTGGTTGAAGCGACCCGAAATGCGTTACGATCTTTTACCCGACAACCGAATGGATCTTGATCGGGATGTGATTGAACAAGTTGTATTTATGTTGAAATACGAAGGCTATGTCACCCGCGAGCAACGCCAGATCGAAAAAGCGGAACACGCCGCGCGGCAACAGATCCCCGAGTCCATTGACTATCATGCCATCGGCGCTCTTCGCTATGAATCCCGCGAAAAACTGTCGGCCATCCGCCCCCGCGACCTCGGCCAGGCCTCGCGGATTTCCGGCGTCACCCCCGCCGACATCGCCATCCTCTCCGTCTGGATTAAAAGAATGGCGTCTTTGCCCTGAATCATGATTGATGCATACTTAATTAATAGTGCATCATATTCGAGTCGCTATATCCGAATCGTATTTTTCGTCATTGGCACCATGGATGCACTGATTTTCTGCATTCATACACCAGAGCACATCAGGATCTTTTCATTTGTATCTTGATGAACTACATGTTGATCCAGATTTTCTTCTGGTGATAAGGCTCGATAATATCCTTTGGGCACGCGCCTAGAGAAAGATCCGTGTGATCATCCATGTTGATGCTCATGTTTAATTAACTATGCATTGAATGGTTCGACCAAGCGAATTCAAATCTATTTCTGCAATAGCGCGATGGCCATGTGGGCGGAAGTTCCTCCGGCTTTGGACCAGCGCGATGGAAAAGTCGTTGGTTGGGCCAGATGACGGTTCAATTGTGCCATCTCCATGGGAAATGATTCATGCCCCTGGGCGCGCTCCCAGGCCTTTTTCCATTCCGGATCGGCATCGGTGATCCGACTGGCCGATTCCAAAGCCTTTTCCGCCAAATAATGGGAGTAATCGGCGCCAGAAAAGTCTGGTCCGAATCGCCCATCCGGTCTTTGCTGACGGAGCAAATGCGCGACTCCATCCCGAATGGCGATTGCCCGGGTTCCTTCGGATTCGGCCGAATCTGCATGAATCAGCGCCAGAACCGCCAAAGCCGTCACGGCCGTGTCATAGCGCGAATGCACATCCTGTTCTTCCGCCGACCATCGGCCATCCGGCCTTTGTGCCGCCATGAGTATGCCCACGGGGGAGGGACTGGGTGCTTTGCGGGTGCGGACACTTGAAAAGGCCACCCAACAGGCACTCGCCAATAGCAGAATCGATGCGGCTGCGCTCGCAAGCGGCAGCAGAAGAGGTCGCGGATTCGGAGCCCGCGCATGAATGGCCGCCATGACGCGCGTGGTCAAATCCGCAGAGGGCTCTGGGGATGTCTGGCGGCGGAGGCGGGCCACCAAACCTTCATACCTCTTTTCTTGCAGGGGATCAGGACGATCATTCACGATACTTCTCCTGTATCAAGTTGAAGGCGTTGAAGATGCGAGATTTCACCGTTCCAACCGGTATCCCCAGGACCGTGGATATCTCTTCGTAGCTGAGGCCTTGATGAACGGCCAGGACCAGCGTTTCCCTGAGCTTGGGCGTCAATTGCTCGAGTGATTCCTGGATGTCGAGCTTTTTGACCAGCGTCCCCATTCCGCCATCGGTCGAAGAGGGCGATTCTGCCCGAAAACGGTCGAGAAACAGCCGGAACCGGTTTTGACGCCTCAAGCCATCCAGCCAGGCGTGTCGGGCCAAGGTGTAGAGAAAAGTCGTAAACTTGGCTTTCGGCTGGTATTTGCACCGATAGTTCCATAAGCGGATGAAGGTTTCCTGCACGAGATCTTCGGCATGATGGGAAGCGCCTAGGCGGGTAAAAAAGTTCAGTAAGGGACGCTGATGCCGTTCGACCAACACCCGGAAGGCCTCCTCCCGGTGTTCACACACCTGGGCCATCAGGGCAAGGTCATCGGGGTCTGGCTGGACAGGTCCGGACATGATACGGCATGATGGCTTGGAAACATCCACGTGTGCGGAAAACATTCCGGGTCGTTGGCAGGACCCGGCGCGAAATAAACTGAACCCTTATGCCATAACGAGCGTTTTCACTCAATGAGAATGAACGAAATGAAAGGAATCCCTTGATGAACATGAAACGGTTGGGCTGGGCCCTGGTTGGATGGGCATGGATGGCGACCGCGCAGGCGGGGTTGCCTGCGGAGGTGGAAGCCGAGGCACGCGCGGCGATGGAACGGGGCTCCCGCTGGCTGGCGCAGCAGCAGCAGGCCGGTGGCTATTGGGCGTTGCCGGATACGCCGGCCCTGACGGGATTGGCCATGTGGGCGCTGCAGACTACCGATCCGGCCGCCCACCGGCAGACGATCGATCGCGCCATGGTGTTCATCCTGACCAGTGTCCACGAGGATGGGTCGATCTGGCGTGCGCCGTCGGTCCAGCGCAAGGGAGGCGGCCTGGCCAACTACAACACGGCGGTTTGCATGGCTTCGCTTCACTCGCTGGGCCGGCCGGAACTGGTGCCGGTGATCCAGAATGCGCGCACGTTTCTGGCCAAAATGCAGCATCTGGATTCCGATCCCTTCTACGGCGGCATGGGCTACGATGCGGACTCGCAGCGGGCCTATGCGGACCTCTCGAATTCCTACATGGCCTACGAGGCGATGCGCCTGACCCAGGATGTCGAAGACCTGCGCCGCGAGGGCGAACCCCGCGCGGACCTCGATTGGAAAGCCGCCGAGGATTTCCTGGCCCAGGTCCAGAACCTTCCCTCCGTGAACACCAACACGTGGGCGAGCGACGACGCAGACGACCGGGGAGGCTTTGCCTATTCCCCGGGTTCGGGAGCTTCGAGAACCAATGCAGAGGGCCAAGTCACCCTGCGTTCCTACGGCAGCATGACCTATGCCGGCCTGCTTTCGCTGATCTATGCGAACGTGGACGCGCAGGACGTTCGGGTGCAGTCGGCAAAAGACTGGGCCTCGCGGCACTGGTCGCTGGAGGAAAACCCCGGCATGGGGCAGGAGGGGCTTTACTATTTCCTCAACGTCCTGACGAAAAGCCTGCGGGCGTATGGCGAGGACACGTTGACCCTTCCTGACGGCACCCTCGTCACCTGGCGGGAGGACGTGATACGCAAGCTGGTCGCGCTACAGAAACCCGACGGATTCTGGGTCAATGAAAACAACCGGTGGTGGGAGGCCGATCCCAACCTGGTGACCGCCTACACGCTGCTGGCATTGTCCACGGCGCTGGAAGAGTCGCCAGCGCCATAGCATCACCCCCCCGAGCTCTAGCGGGAAAACGGGCGGAGGAACTCCTCCAGCCCGGCGTTTCCCGCGCCGCCGGGAACGAACCAGGAGCTCTCATTGTGTGGGCCCGAAAGCAAGACGAAGGTCTTGGGGGCGGCCGCGGCGGCATACAGGATCCGTCCGCTCTGGAAGGGGACCGTTTCGTCCTGGATGCTGTGGCCGATCAGCTTGGGAATCCCTTCCAGCCCGGCGACCTTGGCGGCGGAGTCGAATGAGACGGACAGGAGGTGCTCGACAGGCAAGTCCGGATAGCGCCGGCGGGCGAGATCCGCGGCAGAGGCGAACGATCCTTCCACGATGAGCGCGGCGGCGGGCCGGTCTTTGGCGAGCTGGGCGGCGACGGCTCCGCCCAGCGACCATCCATAGACCAAAATGGGCAGGGAACCGCTCATTTTGGCCGCGGCATCGTAAGCCGCCCGGGCGTCCTGATAGAGCCCTTTTTCGGAAGGACGGCCGCCGCTGCGGCCGTAGCCGCGGTAATCCCACAGCAGCAGGTGGAATCCCCGCTTGAAGAATTCGGGCGCCAGATGGGCACTGTCGCCGATGTTGCCCGCGTTGCCGCGGCAATAGACCACGGTTCCGCGCGGGCGGTTGGCGGGAATCCACCAACCCGCCAGCGGCGTACCGTCGGCCGCCAAGAAATCCACCTCCTGGTACCGGAGGGAGAACTGGGCGGGAGTCGCCTCGATTTCCCGCGAAGGGGCGAAGACCTGGTGGTGTTCCCATCGGCGCAGCACCATCCAGCCGGCGGCCACCGCCAGAACCACCAACACCAGAATCCACCGCAACGCCCGTTTCATGGAGCGCTATATTTCCAGTATTTTCGGATATCTGGCGAGGATTTTATGGCCGGTGGACGTGACCACCACGGTGTCTTCGATGCGGATGCCGCCCCGTCCGGGAAGGTACAGTCCGGGTTCGACGGTCACGACATTTCCGGCGGACAGGCGGCCCGGTTCGTTGCGCAGGCCGGGGGATTCATGGACATCGAGGCCCACGCCGTGGCCCACGCTGTGGATGAACCCGCATTCCTCCCCGGGCGGCGACAGACGGGTTGGAAAACCGGCGCGGTGAAAGAAATCCTCGACGGCACGCTGGACGGAACGGCTTTCCACGCCGGGACGCACCCTGGACAGCGCGAGCTTTTGCGCGGCCAGGACGGTTCGGAACATCCGGCGAATGTCGTCCGGCGCCCGCCCGCGAACCACGGTGCGCGTGATGTCGCCCCAATAGCCCGTGGCCTTGTCGCGCGGAAAAATATCGAGCACCACGGGCACTCCGGCGCGAAGGGGGCCGGTGCCTTCGTCGTGCGGGCGCGCGGATTGCGGCCCGATGGACACGATGGTGCCTTCGGCGCTGCAGCGCCGTTCGAGCAGCGTGCGCTCAATGAGTTCCTTGAGATCTTCGGACGTGAGAACCCGCCGTCCGTTCTTCAGCGCGCCGGAGGGGGAAATGTCGGCGGCGCGGATGCGGTCGATGGCGGCGCGAAGGGCGGCCACCGCGGCACGCTGGGATGTCGCGATGCAGGCGATTTCCCGCGGCGTTTTGATGGCCCGGCGGGGAAAGGGCGGATCCGCGGAAAGAATCACCCGGATGCCGCCGTCCTCCAGGCGGCGCGCAAGGCCGTAGGGAAACCACGGTCCCACCTCCACGGCGCGAAACCCCAGGCGCTGCACCAGCGCCAGGAGTTGATCGCCCATGGAACGGCGGCGGGGAAGGGCGTCGCGAAAAAGGTCCGCGGGGGTATGGAGAGAAGCGGACGGGCAGGCTTGGCGGGCCCGGGAAGCCTCCAGGGCCGACACCAGCAGATGGAGGCGGGACCCCTCCGCGATCAGGCAGAACGGGTCGGGGGCAGCAAGGCCGGTGGCATAGCGAACATCGTTCGCCTCCATCCCAACGGCCATCAGAAGTCGAGGGGCTGTTGATTTCTTCATGTTTTCGATGGTTTGCAATCGCTTGAACCCCGTACCAATGGCCTTTTTCAAGGAGTTAGAACCTGCATACAACCCAGAAATTCCTTGTCAAGGGGTGGAGGAAGAAAGAGACGATAATAGATGATGACTACCATA
The DNA here is from genome assembly GCA_964402575.1 of uncultured Verrucomicrobiota bacterium. Lineage (GTDB taxonomy): Bacteria > Verrucomicrobiota > Kiritimatiellia > CAIQIC01 > Lenti-01 > Lenti-01. The sequence continues at coordinate 1,053 of CAYODC010000074.1, read as the reverse complement.
TATTGGTGATTATGATTTTATTATGTCTATATGGTGTGGTATCCGAAACGGTGGGCTGAAAACCGGGAGATCGGGCTTGCGGGAACAGGAGGGGGTCATTATGGTCGGAGCCGTTTCAGGGGCTGAAGACCGGAATGCGGCTGTGAACAAGCTGTGAACAAGTGGTCCAAAGGCCCGTCTTTCCGAGTCCAAACAGGGCTGGGGAAGGAACCAACCGAGGCAATTTGAGATTGTGCCGGGGTGGCCGGGCGTGAGAGACTGGCGGACCGAGGCACGAGAAGGAACGTTTTGTGGAAGCGAACCAAGCGAAGCAAATCTGGACAAAGGCTTGTGAATACCTGTCCCGAGCGATGTCGCCGGACATTTACAGCCGTTGGATCGAGGTCATCGAAGCCGTGGGGGACGAATCCGGCGGTCAGTTGGCGTTGACGGTACCGAACGGATTTTACCAGGACTGGCTGGAAGAACACTACCTGCCGTTGATTCAGAAGGCGATCACGGCGGCCGGAGCCGGCCCGCTTTCCATCACCTTCATGGTGGACGGCACGCGGCAGGCGGAGATTCCGGTGGAGCCGAAGCCGACGGAACGCCGGGAAGGCCCGTCGAAGAGCAAGGTCCTGAAGTCCTACAACGCGGGGGGCGCGTTGAATCCGCGGCACACCTTCGACAATTTCGTGGTGGGCCAGTCGAACACCTTTGCGCACGCGGCATCCCTGGCCGTGGTGGAAGCGCCCGGCCGGGCCTACAATCCGCTGTTCATCCACGGGGGCACGGGACTGGGCAAGACCCACCTGATCCAGGCCATGGGCCAGGAAGTGCTCAAGCGAGGCAAGGGAACCGTTTGCTATACCACCTGCGAAACCTTCACCAACGAATACATCCAGGCCGTCCAGCAGCATGAAATTTCCGCCTTCCGCAAGAAGTACCGGACCATCGATTTGCTGCTGATCGACGACATCCATTTCCTCGCCAGCAAGGAAGGCATCCAGGAGGAATTTTTCCACACCTTCAATTCGCTGCATCAAAATCAGAAGCAGATCGTCATGACCAGCG
>CAYODC010000073.1:0-9098 GCA_964402575.1 uncultured Verrucomicrobiota bacterium | reverse complement strand
CGCGCAGGGGTTCGGCGACGGACAGGATGGCGCCGAGAGGGAAGGCGAGGAGAAAGGCGAAGGCTCGGTTCATGGTTTTGAATGTTCTTGCGGATGGGCGGCTTGGCGCGGAGAGGCAAGCCGAAGGGGTCAAGCGGGGAAGCGGCCGGTGCCGAGGCGGGCGAGCATTTTTTCGATGAGGTCGATGTGCTTTTCTTCTTCGTTGTGCAGGCGCTGGAGCAGGTCGCGGACGAAATCGACGTGGCAGCGATGGGAGAGATCGGCGTAGAAGTCGCGGGCGGCCTGTTCTTTTTCGAGGGCGGCCTGGAGGATTTCGACGGGGGTTTTGAGGGGGGAGGCCGGGCTCATGGCGGGGATTCCTTGTCCGGCGGGCGGCGGTGGCCGAAGCGGATCCAGAAATGGAGGGCGTAGGAGAGGAAGAAGAGCAGGAATCCCGCATAGACGAAGTAGAGTCCGGGCTGGGGGATGCCGCCGGGGCGATTCAGGCAGGCGAGGTAGTAGAAGATGCCGGCGAGGCAGGTGAGGTAGGCCAGGATCCGGGAAATCCAGTAGAGCTTCGTGATCATGGGGAATTTGTACGCCGGGCGAGGCGGGAGGGCAAATGGAAACCGTCGGGGTCAGGGGGCGGCGGCGCGGAGGCGGATCGTCGAGGGAACGAGGCGGATGGCGCGCAGGGTGACGGGGCCGGTGACGGTGTAGTGGAATTCGAACCGGACGGGATCGGCGCCCAGCAGGAGGCCGGGCAGGCGGAGGGAGCCGGAACCAGGGGGGACTTCGGCCTCGGCGAGGATCGTCAGGCCGGGCCAGGTCAGGGTGCGGAAAATGCCGGGAGAGGCGGCGGCGGGGGTGGTGTAGTCGAGCACGACGTCATAGACGCCGGGCGGAACCGGGAGATGGGGTCCGAAGAGCACGAGTCCGAAGGGCGCGGTTTCGGGATCGAAAGTCACGGAGGCATCGCCGGGCGAGCAGCGGCCGAGGTGGAACATCAACGCGGGAGGGAGGAACAGGGATGCGTCGGGGCCCGGGGCCGGCAGGTCGCCGGCGGCGAGGATGGCGTGCTGGAGGGAGACGGGTCCGGAGATGGCGGTGACAAGAGCGCCGGTGGAGCCGGGGAGTTCGGCCTGGAGCCAGTCGGGGAGGCCGGCGACGGGATGGGTCAGGCTGGAGAGGCCCTCGCGTCCGAGGGGGGCCAGAAGCGGCTGGGAAGAGGGGGGGGCGAGTCGTAGCAGCACGCGGAGGCCGGGCGCGGGGAAGACGGGGGCGCGCAAGTGGAGCGGGGCGGCGAGGGTGTGTTCGATGGGGAGGGGCGGATCCCACTGCCAGTGGCGGAGCGTGGAGTGAAGCGTCTCGGACCAGTTGGCGTGAGGGGTGTGTTCGATGGGATGTTTCGGCAGGATGCGGAAGGCGAAGGTGAGGCCGTCTTCGCCGACGAGGGCGAGCCGGGGATGGCCGGTGAGCGCGCGGAGAGTGGAGGAGGCGGGAAAAGGGGAGACTTTGTCGGGAAAGGCATTGGCATGGAGAATCAAGTGGCGGACGCCGAGGGCGAGGAGTCCGTCGAGCTGTTCATCGGTGGCGTATCCCTGGTTGAGGGATTCGTATTTCTTGAAGATGTCCTGGAAATAGCCGGCGGGGACGGCGGGGGCGTAGCCGTTCACGAGGCGGACGCGCGAGAGCATGATGGAATATTCGCAGAGGCTGGTCCAATGGGAATCGCCGGGCCAGAGGGGAAGGGCAAGGGCATGGGGGGGGCGTCCGGCGTTGGCGGTGGCGTCGTGGGCGACGGCGGCATACGCGGCATTGGCGCGGGGGAGCCGGCAGAATCCAGGATCGGTTTGGGCGAGGGATTGAAGGAAGGTCCAGGCGGCGAGGGCGAGCGCGAGCGCGGCGGCGGCGCGGCCGAAGGCCGAGCGGCGGGCGGTGGCCAGGCAACGGGCGAAGAGCAATCCCAGCAAGGGCGCCAGCAAGGCCGGAAGAAGGGTGTAGATTTTCACGGTCTGGCGGATCATCGTGTATTTCGGAACAATCTTGCGGATGATCCGGATGGGCATGCCTTCGAAGGGGCCGTGGATGCCCAGGGCCAGCAGGATGGCCACCGCCAGCGCGGCGGTGAAGGCGAAAACCGCGATGCGTTCGGAAGGGGGAGGGCAGTCGTCGGCGGATCCGCGCCGCAGCAGGGGCAGGATCCAGAGCCCGAGCAGGAGCAGCAGCAGCGCGAAGAGGGGGGTGCCGAAATAGACGTGGTTCGCCATACCGGTGCGGGCGGTGGAGACGAGGCCGGAGGCGTGGGGCGAGTAGGAGGCCATTTCCGCGAGGGAGCGGCCCGACGCCATGACGGATTCGGACAGATGGCGGGACATCATCGCGCTGACGGCCACCGCCGTGGCCAGCAGCAGCGCGAAGGGGAGCACGGGGAGGAGGAGGGAGCGGAGGGCGACGGGCCAGCGGCGGGGGGAGGGTTCCGACATCCAGAAGGACACCAGCGCGAAGGGGGGGGCGGCCAGGGCAGAGAAATAGAACGTGTGCAGATCGGCGGTGTAGGCGCAGAAAATGGCCAGGCCGGCGAGGAATCCGCCCCAGGCGGACCGGTCGCGGATGGCGCGGTCGAGTCCGTAGAAGAGCAGGGGGGGCAGGGCGATGGCAAAACCGGTGGGGGATCCGGTGAAGAGCGTGATCCAGCGGTAGGGGAAGGCGGCGGCCAGCAGCGTGGCCAGCCAAAAGGCCGGGGTGGATGACGTGAAGCGCCGTACCAGAAGCCCCAGGAACAGGACGCCGCAGAGGGCCGAGGCCAGTCCGGCGGCGTTCCATCCGGCCGCATGGCCCGCGAGAGGCGCGAGGGCGGCGTAGGGCAGGGAAAAGGGGAGGTAGTAGAGATCGGGCTGCAAGCGCGCGGAATCATCGCCGAGATTGAATTCATAGACATTGTGGAAGAACGGGGAATGGCCGGCGGCGGCGTCGAGTCCGAGCCAGAAGTGGTAGAGCAATTGCAGGTGGTCGCCGGGCACGGGAGGCAGGACGGCTTGGGCGCCGGTACGCAGGTTGGTGCAGGGAATGGCCTCGGAAAAGATGCGCGGCAGGGGCCAGGCGGCAACGGCCCACAACAGCAGGCCGGCCAGCAGCAAGCCGGTAGCCAGGCCAAGAGGAGAGTGGAGGCGGCGGATGTTCACGGAGGACAAGGTAGGGCATGGCGGGGGAGGGAGGCAAGCCAACAAGGCCGGGAGCCACGCAACCCAACGCATCCCATGGAGGTCGCCGGACGGGGTGCAGGACTCCAGAATTCCATCTGTAGGTCCACCGCGTGCCGGGCCGGTTCTTCCTGTGGCGGAAACGCGCGGCCGAAAAGGCAAGCAGCCCGATGGCATGTTCTGGCACGTGCAGGGCGCCCCAAACGTCCTGGCCACCCACTGCGCCGTCTGGGGACGCCTCTTCGCCCCGCATTGGACGGCACGTAAACCCGCCTGAACGATCAGGGCAGGTAATTTCCGTGACCCGCACCCCGTTCGCTTGCCGGACGAAGTCTTGACGGGAGGCCGGGAGGCCGGGCACGATGGAGACGGTACAGCGAGGAGAGGCACATGAAGTTCAGCGAAGCGTCGATGGGGCGGGTGTTCGTGATCCGGCTGGAACACGGAGAGGTCATCCATGAGTGCATCGAGCGGTTTGCCGTGGAAAACGGGATTTCCTGCGCGGCGTTGATTCTGCACGGCGGCGGCGACGACGGCAGCGTGCTGGTGACCGGTCCGCAGGATGGCAGCAGTTCTCCGCCGATTGCGCCGCAGGTTTCGCGGCTGAAGGGCGTGCATGAAGTGGTGGGGACCGGGTCGCTGTTCCCGGACGAACAGGGTCAACCGATCCTTCATGTCCATCTGGCGTGCGGGAGGGGGGAGTCCACCGTCACGGGATGCATCCGGACCGGCGTGCGGGCGTGGCACGTGGTGGAAGTGATGCTATGGGAACTGCAGGACTGCCGGGCCCGAAGGCGGCCCGATGCGGCCAGCGGATTCCAGTTGCTGGTTCCGTGAATCCGTGAATCCGGCCCGGGACCCGGCTTGACAATCGGGACGGCATTCAGTCCAATCGCTCGGTGGATATCCAGTTGCATATTTTCAGGAGGTTTCCATGGCATCAGGCAAATTGATGGGCATTGCGGTGGGGGTTGTGGTGGGATTGCTGGTGGTGGCCGTGGCCGGGATGGCGCTGGTGGCCCAGAAACTATCGGGCAAGGCCGCGGGACTGGGCGAGGCGCTGGCGCAAGTGGCGACCGAGGCGGGGGTGGAATCCGTGGACATCCACGCGGCACCGGAGGCAGCCAAGCAGGTGCAGGAAGCCATTCAGGCGATCCGTCTGGAGCTTGCCGCCGCCAAGGATTCCCTGACGGCGAGCCAGACGGAGGCGTCGGGCGCCAAGGCGGAGGTGGAAGCGATGGGCCAGCGCATTCAGGAGCAGACGACCCAGGCAGAGTCGCTGGGCAAGGAGCTGGAGGCGGCCAAGGCATCGCTGGCCTCGGCCCAGGCCGCGGCAGAGACGGCTGCGCAAGGGGCCCAGGAAGCCGCGCAGGCAGCCGAGAAGCAGATCGAGGAACTGAAGCAAGCGCTCGACCAGGCCAAGGAGAAGATGACGGAGCAAATCGCCCGCCTGCAAGCCGAGAACGAGGCGCTTCGGTCGGCGGAACAGGAGCCGGCGGCATTGGAGGGGACCGGCTCGGAAGGGACGGTTTTGGGAGGGGAGGCATTGGTGCCGATGTCGGAGATGCTGTCTTTTCCGGAAGAGCCCAAGCCGGAACCGGAAGAGGGGCGGGTCATTGGCCAATCGCAGATGTTTTCCTTGCTCCGTTACGACGGGGCCACCCAAGGGCTGTTGCTGCGGCTGCATGACGGGCAGACGTTGTCCTATATGTCGGTCCCTCCCGACGTCGTGGACCGGTTCGTTCAATCGCCCGACAAGCTGGACATGACTTATCGGTTCAAGATCCAGGGCTCGTTCAAGAGTCTTCCGCCGGACAGCGTCGTGATCCGGAAGTACTGGAAGTGGCACCGCCGCCACAAGGCGTATGCCGATGTCCGCTATGTGGGGCCGGAAGAGCCGGTTGTCTCTTCCTTGCCGGAAGAGGAGAAGGACGCTTCGGGGGAGGCCCCTGCCGCCGAGTGAAGCGGGGAAACGGGGGGGCGCATGACGGGCCGGGTGAAAACCCGGCCTGTTGGATGGCCCCCTTGGAGGGAGCGGCCAAGTCGTGGATCCGATCGGGAGCATCCGCGTCCCTGCTGGTTGGCGGGGAGGAATACGGATTGAACGGAGCCGGGAAGTGGGGTATATAGCCGGGGATTTCATCAGGAGTACGCCATGAGTGCAGAGCAAACCAATGACAACATGTTTCAAGGGCTGGTCATCTCGCTGGCGGCGGCAGCGATGCAGCATCTGGGCAAGACGCTGAATCCGGTGACGCACAAGATCGAAAAGAGTCTGGAAGCGGCGCAAGCCACGATCGACATGCTGGACATGCTCGAGGCGAAGACGAAGGGCAACCTGTCCGATGCCGAGTCGAAGCTGCTCAAGGGCGTGTTGGCGGAGCTGAAGCTGAACTACGTGGAAACCCTGAATGAGAAACCGGCGGAGCCTCCTGCCGAGAAGAAGCCGGAACAGGCCGGCTGATTCATGGGCGCCCGTTTTTTCTGTTTCCAGCGGTGGTTGAAGTTCCTTTTGCTGGCGGTGGCGGTAGCCGCCGGCGCGTGGTGGCTGGTTCACGTTCCCTACGATTCCCAGGCGATTTTCCGGCCCGTTCCGTATTCAGCCTCGTTGGTGGGGCGGCATGTGAACCTGCCCGCCCGGTGGACGGACCTGCTGGCCAATCCGTTGGCACTGGCGCTGATGCGGACCGCGGGGATCGATCCGGCCGAAGCCGCGGTTCTGGGCACCGACGAAGAATCCAAGGCCTGGTTCCAGAAACTGGCAGGGCGGGAGGGAACGCTGGCCTATCTTCCGGGCGGTGGGGGCCGGCCACCGGCCTGGATGGCCGTCAGCCATCTGGGCGGCGAAAGCCAGAAACTGCGTTGGCAACTCTCGCTCTTTCGCGTGCCGGGCTACACGCGGATGAAGCAATTTCCGGGCCGTCCGGTCTGGCAGGTGGAAGTGCCGGATCTGGAACCGGGACAAACGCTGGTGATCGCCTTTGGCGAAGGCATCTTGATGGCTTGTCTTTCCGCCAATCCTTTTGCGATTGCCGAAGTGATGGGGGCGGCCGACGGCAACGTGCAGCGGCTGATGGATGCGGAGCCCTCTTTTGCCCGGTTTGCCGGGGGGGATGATCGGGGCGTGCCGGATCGATTCTGGTTGCGCGATCCGAGTCCGATGGCGTCCATGGGCACTCCGGGCATGGTCGTCGATCTTCCGGTGCTGCGAGGGGATGGCCTTTCCCTGTCGGTATCGACCGAAGGCCAGGAATGGGTGGCGGGAGACCGTTCGTCCGGATTGGAAGACGTAGAGGGTCTTGCGCGGTTGCTGGGCGCCGGCCCTTGCGCCATGGCCGTGGCGAGCACGGACCAGCTTCAGCGCCTGCAGGAGTGGCCGGAATTGCAGCGGGATGTCCGCCATGCCTTGCGGATGATTGCCGACGTGGCGGATGGCGACGTGGTAGTGGCGTTGATGGATGGCGAGATGGGGGGGAGGCTGACGTGGGGGGTGATGCGCACGCTGGGGCTGTCGGGGCTCCGGGTGCCGACGATTCTGCTGGCGACGCGTGCGACGGAAGCGTCGGCCGCGGCCGCCATCCAGCGCGTGCTGGATGTCAGCAACGCCCGCTACCGGGCGGCCTTCGTGCTGCGGCCGGTTTCGGTGCCGTCGGCCACGATTCATGTGCTGGAGAGCGCGGGGGGGAATGAATGGGTCGATGCCCTGGCCCGGTCCGACCGGCCGGCCTACGCCGTGTCAGGCGGATGGCTGCTGGCCTCGAGCAATCTGGGCGCGCTGCAGAAGCTGCTGGAGAGCGTGGCGGACGGGCGCTCCGGATCCGTCGTTCCGCCGTGGGCGAATCGCCTGGCCTCGCCGTCCACGGTGTCGGCATGGGTCGATCTGGTCCGGGGTGGGCAGACCGCCCGGAATGCGATCGCGACCTGGTCCATGGCGCAGATGTTCGTGGACGGCGCCGGAACCGAGGAAATCCGGGGGCAATTGAACCAGGTGAAGACCTGGATAGACGCCATCGCGCCGTTCGGCATGGCCTGGGCGGAACTGGGTCGGCGCCGGGGAAGAACCGAGTTGGAGGTGGAATTGGGATTGTCCGGTTCGGGCGCACCGGATAGGATGGGGGCACCATGAGCGATACGCTGGTCATCATTCCCACCTACAACGAGAAGGAGAATGCGGAACCCATCGCGAAGGCGGTGCTGGCGGCCTGTCCGGAAGCCGACTTGCTTTTCGTGGACGACAATTCGCCGGACGGCACGGGGGAGCTGGCGGACCGGTTGGCGGCGGACCAGCCGCGCATCCACGTATTGCACCGGTCGCACAAGGAGGGGCTGGGGCGGGCCTATATCGCAGGATTCCGCTGGGCGTTGGAGCGGCCGGCGTACCGGTTCATCCTGGAGATGGACGCGGATTTCTCGCATGATCCGAAGGCGGTGTCCCAGCTGCGGGCGGCCGCGCAGAAGGCCGATTTGGTGCTGGGCTCGCGCTACATTGGCGGCATTCGCGTCATCAACTGGCCGCTGAACCGGCTGATCCTGAGCACGGGGGCGGCGCTCTACGTGCGGCTGATCACCGGCATGCCGTTCACGGATCCGACCGGGGGGTTCAAATGCTTCCGGCGCGAGGTGCTGGCGGCGATGGATTTGGATGCGATCCGGTCCAACGGGTACTCGTTCCAGATCGAGATGACGCATACGGCGTGGCATCTGGGATTCCAGATCATGGAATCGCCCATCGTTTTCGAGGAGCGTCGCGAAGGGCAGTCGAAGATGAGCGGGGGCATCATCAACGAGGCCCTGTTCATGGTGTGGAAGCTGCTGGCGCGCTGCGGCTATCGCCGCCGCCCGGGGGCGGTTCATCCGCAGAGCATGACCGTGAAGGGGTCCCCGGCATGATGTCGCCGCGGCTTGCGGTCCGCCTGCTGCGGGTGAAGCAATGGACGAAGAACGCCGTCGTGTTTGCGGCATTTGTGTTTGCCCTGGGCGACCGCAACCAGGACCTCGCGGCGTGGGAATTGTGGAAAGTCTGTCTGGCCGCGCTGGCGTTTTCGTTCGTATCGAGCGGGGTGTACATCTTCAATGATCTGCGGGATGTCCGGCAGGACCGGCTGCATCCGGTGAAGCGGCATCGGCCGATTGCCGCAGGGGCGGTGAAGCCGGGCGTAGCCATGGCGATGGGGCTGGTGATGCTGGCGGCCGGCCTGGGTGGCGCATGGCGGCTGGGAACGGATTTGCTGGCGGTGATTGGCGGCTATCTGGCCTTGCAGGTGGCCTATACGGCCTGGCTCAAGCATGTCGCGCTGGTGGATGTGATTGTGATTTCGCTGGGGTTCGTGCTGCGGGCGCTGGCGGGGGCGGTGGTGATCCATGTGAGGATCAGCCCATGGCTGCTGGTGTGCGCGCTGCTACTGGCGTTGTTCCTGGGGCTGTGCAAGCGGCGGCATGAAAAAGTGAACTTGTCGGGACTGGGCACGCGCGCCGCGCTGGATGGCTATGATGAACGGCTGCTGGATCTGCTGATCGCCATGACGGGGGGGGCGGCGCTGGTGTGCTATTCGATCTATACGCTGTGGCCGGAAACGGTTGAAAAATTCGGTACGCCCTGGTTGGCGGCGACCATCCCGTTTGTCGTGTTCGGGATTTTCCGCTACATGGATCTGGTGTATCGGCAGGACAAGGGCGACCGGCCCGAGCAGATCCTGCTGACCGACGGGCCGTTGATGGCCGACGTGGCGCTCTACGGGGTGGCCGTGCTGGGGATTCTCCTGCGCCGCTAAAACGCTTTTTCTGGCGGCCCCCATTTTATTTGACGATTTCCGGGGCAAATCGCAGACTTTTCCGGATTACGTACATCTATTCCCAAGAGGAGACATGGAAGGCATGAAAATCATTTCCAAGATCGACAAACAGGTTCTCGCCCGG
>CAYODC010000072.1:0-9104 GCA_964402575.1 uncultured Verrucomicrobiota bacterium | reverse complement strand
CGATGCAGGCGAACTACGCGGGGGCGCTGGGGCTGGCCTACATCAACATCATGTTTGCGCCGTACCTGCGCGGCAAGTCGGCGAAGGAAGTCCGCCAGGTGGCGCAGGGGCTGATCTTCGGCGGGGCGCAGAACGCGTTTTCGCGCGGCGGCCAGACGATCTTCCTCGACTTCAACATCCACACGGGCGTGCCGAGCTACCTGAAGACGGTGCCGGCGGTGGGGCCCTGCGGGCGCTACATGCTGCGCCGGGCCGGCGGGGAGACCGTCCGGCTGGAAGAAGGGATCCGCGCCGAAAAGGATCCCCACGGCAACCGGATGATGGAGCTGTTCGTGGCGGAGGCCGACGGTTCGCGCCGCTGCGTCCTGCGCGAGGTGGCCGATCCGAAGCACGGGCAGGTGCTTGACGCCGAAGTGGAGAAGGAGCTTGCCGCCCGCGGCGAGCGCGTCCTGACCTACGGCGACTTCGAGGCGGAGGCCCGCGACCTGACCCGGGCCCTGCTGGGGGTGTGGGAGGAGGGGGACGCCAACGGGCACGTTTTCGAATTCCCGAAGTGCGATTTCCATGTCAGTGCCGAGACGTTCACCGACCCGGAGCAGCTGGCGATCTACCAGCGGGCGTGCGAGGTGGCCAGCCGCAACGGATCGGTCTATTTCATCTTCGACCGCGACGAGGTCACGCTGTCGGCCTGCTGCCGGCTGCGGACGACGATTCAGGACAACCACATGCTGAGGCATCCCGAAAGCATGCGGTTCTGCGGGTTCCAGAACGTCACCCTCAACATTCCCCAGTGCATATACCGGGCGGCGCGCGCGGGGGCGCGCACCTACGAGGGGCTGGTGGCGGAGGTGGACAAGATGATGGACCTGGCGGTGAAGGCACACGAGCAGAAGCGCGCGCGCATTGCCGAAATGATCAGCGCCCCGGGTTTTCCCCTGTGGCAGATCGGCAAGATGGCGTGCGACGGAAAGCCCTATGTCGAGCTCGACAAGGCCACCTACATCATCGGGCTGATCGGCGTGAACGACGCCGTGCGCTTCCTGATGGGCCAGGAATTCCACGAGAGCGACGAAGCCCTGCGGCTGGGCGAAAAGATCGTGGCCCACATGTTCCTGCGCTGCAAGAAGCTGTCCGTGAAGCACAAGATGAAGCTCACGCTGGAGGAATCGCCCGCCGAGAGCGCGGCGCGGCGGCTGGCGAAGGCGGATTTGGTGTACTACCGCGACGAGGCGTTGCAGGTCTACAAGGGCGGCAGCGAGGACGTGGCCTACTACACGAACAGCGTGCATCTTTCCGCCGATGCTCCCGTCTCGCTGGTGGAGCGCATCCGCAAGCAGGCGCGGTTCCACAGCCTGATCGAGAGCGGTGCGATCACCCACGCGTTCATCGGCGAGGAACGGCCGTCGCCCCGGGCGATCGAAACGCTGGTGCGCGAGACGTTTTTCCGCACGCAGTCGGCGCAGGTGACGTTGTCGCCGGAGTTCACCTATTGCCTGGATTGCGGCCACAACATGCGCGGCTTGAAAGAAAAGTGCACGGCGTGCGGTTCCGAACGCGTCGAAGGCGAGACGCGCGTGGTGGGCTACTTCAGCAAGATCAACAATTGGAACCAGAGCAAGCGGCTGGGCGAGCTTCCGGCGCGCCAGCGCGGTCTCTATGCGGTCGAGGCCGCGGTGGCGCCTGCCGTGGCCTGTCCCGAAACCCAGCCGGCGGAGGCCTGAGCCATGTCCAAGACCTATCAAATCCACGTGTTTGGCAAGCCCGGCTGCGACAAGTGCCACACCTTGAACGGGCGTCTCGACGACCTGCTGCAGGCGGCCGAATGGGCGGACTTCGAGAAGATCTACCATGATCTGGAAACCGAGGGCGGATTGGTCGAATTCTGCGAGGCCGAGTGCCTGAATCCGCAACGGGTGCCGGGGTTCTACGTATCCAAGGCCGATCCGGTTTCGGGGGCGCAGATGCCGCTGTCCAATCCGGAGCCGGGCGTGGCGAATGCCCCCGGTGGATCCAGCGCGTTGTACACCTGGGTGGGGCTGCAGACGGACTATTCGCCCGTCGGCCGCGGGGTCATCACGCCCCGCATGATCGAGGCCGTCCTGCGCCAGGCCAAGGCGCTCTAGGCGCGCGGAGCCGCCCATGTCCCTGTCACCCGTCTCCGGCGTATTGCAGAACGCCTCGATGGTGGACTATCCGGGCCGGCTTGCGGCGGTGTTTTTCCTGGCGGGCTGCAACTTCACCTGTGGCTTTTGCCACAACGCGGCATTGATGGGGCGCGTCCAGGCTGCCGGCCTGCCGTGGGCCGAGGTCGAGCAGATCTGCCGCAAGTTCCGCGACAACTGGGTGGACGGGGCCGTCGTGACCGGCGGCGAGCCCACGTTGAATTCCGGGGTTTTCCACACGGTGGAAAAACTGCGCGAATGGGGATTTGCGATCAAACTGGACACCAATGGTTCACGCCCGAAGGTGTTGGAAAGGCTGCTGCCGCAGGTGGAGTACGTGGCCATGGATGTCAAATTCGCCCCGGAGGATTATCCGGCCCGGGCGGGTTTTGGGGACATGGGCGCCTTGACGGAGTCCATCCGGTTGATTTGCGAAAAGGCGTCCGATTATGAATTCCGCACGACGGTGATCGAGGCTTGGCACGGCACCGGCCAGATGCAGGCCATTGGCGAATGGGTGCGGGGGGCCAAGCGGCATGTGCTGCAGGCCTTTGTTCCGCGAGACGATCTGCCGGATCCGGCTTGCCGAGTCATGGCCGAGACCCGGTCCGCGCATCTGCATGCCTGCGCGGATATTTTGCGGAAATACGTGGAAAAAGTGGAAATTCGCGGCGAATTCTGACTGGCCGCATATTTCTTACATATTCATATATAATGAGATGCATGGCATCCGCCTGTTGATGTCCTGTCGGGGTGCGGGATCAGGAATGGGGGCGGCGACATCGTCGATAAAATAATAACCTAATATTCTTAACAATCCTAACAATGATGGCTTGACCATCAGAAACGCACGATCTAGATTGCCGTTCATCGATTGAATGGTGTTGGGAAATGGAGCGTGTGAATCATGAGGGGAATGTTAAGGAACAGGCATCATGGGATGGTCTTTGCGGTGTGCGTGGGGGCATGGTTATTCAGCGGGGAGAGGGGGAGTGCGCATGCGGCGTACCACGCTTTGACGGTGGGGATCAGCCAGCAGGAGCGATCCTGCGTTCCGGCCTACCGCGGGGTGGAATCGTGTGCCAGCGAGGCCAAGGAATTCCGGAGGACGCTGTTGCGGGATGGATCCCGATGGCGTTCCGATCGAATCCTGGCGCTGCTGGATTCCGCCGCCACGAAAGAGGCCATCCAGAAGGGGATTCGCGGGAAGGCGGCGGTTCTTCAGCCGGGGGATGTGTTTGTCTACTTCCATTCCGGGAGGGGGGGGCGGCATGACGCGGCGCAGGCCTACCTGAGGGCATGGGGGACCGATTTCACGGATGCCGAGCTGGGGCGGGAGCTGGCCCGGTTCCGGAGCGGGGTTCGGATCATCGTGGTGGTGGAAGCCCGCCGGACCGAGGGTTGGATCGAAAACGGACCTGGCGGGGAATGGCCGTTTGCGGAGAACGCGACAACGGCTTTCCGGGCAGCCAAGAAGGAATCCGGGGTGGTCCAGAAGGCCATGCTGGACAAGGGGGTGGCGTCCCTGGCGTTCCTGACGGATTGCCGTGAGCATCCGGGCCTTTGGTCCGGGGTGAACGGGAGCGGGTATGCGGACCAGATCCGGCAAGCCTGCAGCGCGTGGATTGCCGATTGCGCCCCGCAGGACGGGGAGGTGTCCTTCTGGGAAGCGCATGCGTTTGCCAAGCCCCGGACGGGCCGGGAAGGGGAAGGATTGCCGCGCTTCCGAAACAGGCCCTTGTTGCAGCGCACGACGCTGGTGAAGGTGGACGCCCGGGGAATGAATGGGGTGGTGCCTACGCTCCTGGGCACGGAGAGGCATGAGAAGAACCAACCGGCATTTGCCTGGCAATCCGTTTCGGTGGCCACCGGCTATCAGTTGCAGGTGTTTGACGGGGCGGGAAAAATGGTGATGAACCGAGCCGGGATTTCCGGGACGGGATTTGCGCCGGAGGGGGAATGGGCGAATGGCACCTACAGTTGGCGGGTACGGGCGGCGCAAGGACGTCGTCTTTCCTCGTGGTCGCCCCGCTTGGAATTCACGGCCGGACCGAGTCTGGCCGCCCAACGCCGTGCCAAGGCGGCCCGGAGCCTGTAAAAAAGGATAAGGAAATGTTTGGAAAATGTCCGGGGAGTGCTTGACCGGCCTGATTCAAGGTCATAGAGTTTAAGTCGGTGGTGCGGAGTGCAACGTGACAAGCGAGGAATAGAATGAAAACGACGAACCATGCGAATCATCTGGGGGGGATACTGGCGGGCGCCTGCTTGGCTTGGCTCTGCCTTGGCGGGGTGCCGGCTGCCCAGGCGGCCTACCATGCGGTGCTGGTGGGGATCGACCATTACAGTCCGGCTTACGGAGCGGGCGACTTGTCGTCGTGCCGGAACGATGCGCGCGGATTCCGCAGCAAGATGCTGAAAGACAGCGCCCGGTGGAAATCCGGGAGGATCACGAAGCTGGAGGATTCCGCGGCCACGGAAGCGTCCATCAAGAGCAAGATCCGGTCCAAGGCGTCCGCGCTGGTATCCGGCGACGTCTTCGTCTATTTCCATTCCAGCCATGGCGGGCAGTATTCCGGGCGCAGCACGTATCTGTGCACCTATGCGTCCGACTTCACGGACACCGAGCTGGGGCGGGAGTTGGCTCGTTTTCGGCGAGGGGTTAAGATTTTCGTTGTGATCGATGCGTGCCATTCGGCCGGGATGTTCAAGGATGGAAAGGGAGAGGACTGGCCGTTCGCGGAGAACGTGACGCGGGCCTTTCAGGAAGCCAAGGCGAAGGAGGGAGTCGCCAAATCCGCGGATTTGGAGAAGCTGACCTCGTACATGGCGTTCATCACCGCGTGCGACTACTACCAGAGCAGTTGGGCGGGGAATCCCTACAGCCTGTACGTGGAATACGTGTTGAAGGCCTGCGCGACGGCCTCTGCCGACAACGCGCCGCGGAACGGCTACCTGTCGTTCTGGGAGGCTCATACGTTTGCCAAGCCGCGCGCCAGCCGGGAAAACCCGAACCAGACCGCCCAATACCGCAACGCCACGCTGCTGAAGAAGACCACGATGGTGAAGAGGGTGGTGAGCCTCGCGGTGCCCACGCCGATTGGCCCCACGGGCACGACCGTGGCCCGGCCGTTGTTCTCGTGGCGGTCGGTATCGGGGGCAAGCAGCTACCAGGTGCAGGTGTACAACAGCTCGGGGCGCCTGATCATCAACCGAACGGGACTCGGCGGGACCTCCTACCGGCCGGGGTCCAACATGGCGAACGGAAGCTACACCTGGCGGGTGCGGGCGGTATCGGGCAGTTCGGCCTCGTCGTGGTCCGGGCGCTTGGGGTTTACCGTCAGTCCGTCCCGCGCCTATGTGCGGCGGATCACGCTCACGTGGGGTTCCACGCCGCGCGACCTGGATGCGCACCTGATCACGCCGACGCGAGCGCATATCCTGTACAACGCGCGCGGGAGTCAGGTTTCGGCCCCGTATGCGCATCTGGACACGGATGATCAGTACAGCTACGGTCCGGAAAACATATCGGTGTATCGCCTGGTTTCCGCAAGCGGTCGTTCCTACAAATATTTCGTCTACAACTGGAGCAACGAACGGAACCTGGCGGGATGCGGGGCGCGGGTCAGCGTGCAGAGCCGCACCAGCGTGCTGCGCAACTACATTTGTCCCAGCAGCGGGTCCGGCCGGTACTGGCATGTGTTTAATATGTCGGCGAACGGGACGGTCACGTCGGTCAACCGGATCCGCACCAGCGCGCCCTGACGAGGGCGGCACGGATTCCCAACCTGCGGCGGGGCTAAGCCCCGCCTTTTGCCCTTTATGAACAAGCATATTGGTATATGGATGATCCTCGCGATGGTCGCGGGCGTGGCGATGTTCGTGTTCTTCCCCGGTTCGGACCGGGAGCCGGCGCCGGCGGGGCTGCCGGAACAAGCGCCGGCGAAGGCCCCCTCCCTGCCGGAGCCCCCGGCCGCCCCGGGTCGGCCGTCGGCCGGCGACGGGGAGGACGCGGAAGCGGTCTACAGCCGGTTCGAGCACGAGCCGGTGATCGAAGACCTGCTGGGCGAAGGGGAGCTCGTGGAGATCCCGGTGTCGGAGGAAGGGTTCGATGCCATGCCGGAGCTGAGTCCGTCGGCCCAGCTGTCGCGGACGCTCGTGCAATTGCAGAACGACACGCTGGTGACGCTGGACGAATATGGCCGGACGATGCTGGTGTCCACCAGCGCCACCCTGCGCGCCATGGGGGGCATTTTGATGTTCAAGGCGGAGGCGATGGATGACGCCATTCTGCGGCAGATCGCGGAAGATGCGGACGAGTCGGTGCCGTTCCTGGTGCTGGAATGGATCCGCGACTATGGAACGGCGGAGCTGGCCGGCCAGCTGTCCGCCTTGCTGGTGGCTCGCGGCATCGGGACGGATCGGCTCGCCGAGGATCTTCTTTCCGGCCGGTTTTCCGTGGGGGGCGGCCGGGTGGTGGTCGACTATCTGGCGGATCAACTTCCCGAGCGTGAACGCTGGGAGGAGCTGGAAACGGTGGCGGGCAGTCCGGAAGCGGATTACGATGTGCGCATGCGGGCCATCCTGCGGCTGGGGGCGGAGCCGGATGCCGCGCGGTACCGCGAGACGCTGGAGCGGCTTCAAGCCGCCGCGGCCGAAGAGGGGGAGGACTGGGAAGAGTCCATGCAGCGGCTTTCCGAGCGGATGATGGACGACGAGGGGGAATCGCTGGCGGCCCGCGGCGCGGTTTCGACGCGGGACTTGAACCTGATTCTGGGAAACGAGCATGTGTTCACGGTGCGGGATTTGGCGCTGTACCTGGAGGATCGCCTGCTGGCGCCTGGCGTGGTGGTGGAGCCCGGGTGCGCCGACATGGTCGCGGCCTTCCTCAAGGAGTATCCGGAATCGGAGCGGGATTGGAACGTGGAGGACGAGGAAGCCCTGGACCGGCTGGAGGTTTTACGGGAGCGGCTGGTTGCGCGGGAAGCGCCGGAGGAGGCTTCGCCGGAAAGCCCGGAATAGGACGAGGAGCAGGGGCCGGAAGGGTTTCTTTCGGATGGAATTCCAGCCCGCGCTTGACCGGCGGGGAGGCCGGGGGGTAGATTGAAGGTCATGGAGAATCCCAAGGAAATGGATCTTCAAGCCGCGCTGGATGCCGCGGTGAAGGCGGTGACCGGTGCGGGCCGCCTGCTGCTGGATTTGCGCCAGCAGCCGGTCGAAGTGCTTTCCGAGGCCGCGCACGACATCAAGCTCAAGGCCGACCAGCTCGCGGAAGAGCATATCCTGGGGGTTCTGGGGGAGAAGGCGCCGTTTCCGGTCCTGACGGAAGAAAGCGGCGAGCATGACTTGAAGGGGCCGGGCTCCTTGATGTGGGTGGTGGATCCGCTGGATGGCACGTTCAATTATTCCCGCGGGATGCCGCTGTGTTGTTCCTCGATCGGGTTGTGGGCGGGCGACCGGCCGGTGCTGGGGGCGGTCTATAATTTCTTCCATGACGAATTGTTCACGGGGATCGTGGGGGAGGGGGCGTGGCTGAATGGGGCGCCGATCGCGGCGTCGGGGCTGGAAGACGTAGCGAAGGCGTCGCTGGCGACGGGATTTCCGCACCACATGTCGTACGAAGACGCCCCGCTGCGGGCGTTCGTGGGGCAGGTGCGGCGCTTCAAGAAGATCCGCATGCTGGGGTCGGCCGCGCTGATGGGCGCCTACGTGGCGTGCGGCTGGCTGGATGCCTATGTGGAGGAAGACATCTGGCTGTGGGACGTGGCAGGGGCGGCGGCGATTGCCCGGGCGGCGGGGGCGGCGGTGGAGATGCGTCCGGGGAAGGCCGGGCCCTGGGCGCGCGAAGTGGTCATGGCGGCGTCGCCGCGGTTGCTGGAGATGGTGAAGGAGGATTCGCGATGAAGAAGACGATTCTGGGCATTCATGTGGCGCAGCGGACGAAGCACACGGCGAAGGTGCAGAAGATTTTGACGGATTACGGATGTTCCATCCGGACGCGCATCGGCCTGCACGAGGCGGCCGAAGGCGCGTGTTCGCCCAACGGGCTGATCCTGCTGGAGGTGGTCAGCCGGGTGACCGACCTGACCGCGGCCCTGGCGCAGGTGCCGGGCGTGACGGTGAAGAAAATGGTGTTTGCGGAGTAGCGGAATGAGTGTGCTGAAGATTGCGAACATCCACACCCTGGTCACGGCGGACGACGACTACCGCATCTTGCACGACGTGGACGTGCGGGTGGAAGACGGGCGGATCCAGGCCATCGGGGCGAACCTGGAGGTCCCGGCCGATGCGCGGGTGCTCGACGGCCGCTGGTGCGTGGTCTATCCGGGATTCGTCAATACCCATCACCATTTCTACCAGACGCTGACGCGCAACCTGCCGGCGGTGCAGGACGCCAAGCTGTTCGACTGGCTGTTGTGGCTCTACGAGGTTTGGCGCGGGCTGCACCCGGAGGCGGTGCGCGTCAGCACGCAGATCGCGCTGGGCGAGCTGCTGCTGAGCGGCTGCACGACGACCACGGACCATTTCTACGTGTTTCCCCGGTCGGCGCCGAAGGAGTTCCTCGACATCGAAATCGACACCGCGCGGGAGATCGGCGTGCGCTTTCACCCCACGCGCGGCAGCATGAGCCTGGGTCGATCGCAGGGCGGGCTGCCGCCGGACGACGTGACCCAGAGCTGGGAGGACATCCTGGAGGATTGCGACCGGCTGATATCGAAATACCACGATCCGGAGCCGTTTGCGATGACGCGGATCGTCCTGGCGCCGTGTTCGCCGTTTTCGGTCACGCGCGAATCGCTGGCGGAGACCGCCGTGTTCGCGCGCCAGAAGAAAGTCTTCATGCACACGCATCTGGCGGAGACGAACGACGAAGACGATTTCTGCATGGCGAAGCTGGGCATGCGTCCGCTGGAATACATGGAGAGCGTGGGGTGGGTGGGGCCG
>CAYODC010000071.1:1490-9135 GCA_964402575.1 uncultured Verrucomicrobiota bacterium | reverse complement strand
AAGCGCCAAATCCTGCTGTTCTCCGCCACCATGCCCGAGGAAATCCGCAAGCTGGCCCACGACATCCTGCAGGAACCCCTCACCGTGCAAATCGCCCTATCCAAACCGGCGGAAACCGTCGACCATGCCCTCTACCCCGTGGAGCAGGGCCAGAAGACGGCCCTGCTGCTGGAGCTTCTGAAAAAGATCGGCAGCGGCTCCGTGCTCGTCTTCACCCGCACCAAGCACCGCGCCAAGCGCCTGGCCACCCAGATCGGGGCCTCCGGCTACCGCGCCACCAGCCTGCAAGGCAACCTCTCGCAGCGCCAGCGCCAGGCCGCTCTCGACGGCTTCAAATCCGGACAGCACCAGATCCTGGTCGCCACCGACCTCGCCGCCCGCGGCATCGATGTCGCCGACATCACCCACGTCATCAACTACGACATGCCCGCCACCGTCGATGACTACACCCACCGCATCGGCCGCACCGGCCGTGCCGCCAAGACCGGCGACGCCTTCACCTTCACGACGCACGAGGATGAAAGCTCCGTGCGCGCCATCGAACGCGTCCTCGGCTTCAAGATCAAGCGTCTCCGCCTCGAAGGCCTCGATTACTCCGCCCCTCCCCCCGCCCCGGCCGCACACACCCGCAAGACGCCGCATGCCCATCCGCACCCGGCTCGAAATGCCCCCTCCCGCCCCGGAGGACCCCGCCCGACGGGAAACCGCTCCTTCGGCTCGCTCAAGGCGAAACGGCGCCCCCCCCGCTGAACCCGCCGCCCCCGCGCTCCCGCTCTTCAGCGCGCCCGGTTCATGAAGCGGTAGCAGCCCACGATCCCGTGCCGCACGCACCCATGGATCGCCGCCTGCGGCGACCATCTCCCCGCGTCATCCGCCGCCGCCCGCCATTCCTCCGCGAACTGCCGCTCGTAGTGCGTCCCGCTGATCGAGCCCGGATGCCACTGGAAATCCGCCAGCGGCGGCCCCGGAATCCTCACTCCCCCGCCCTGTCGCCACAACCGCAGCGTCAAGTCGTAATCCCACGCCGCCCTGAAATCCGTCCGCAGCCCCCCCCCCGCCGCCTTCAACGCCGACCGCCGGAACCATGACGCCGGCTGCGAAACATAGTTGATGCACTGAATCAGGAACCGGCAGGAAAACGGGAAACACGCGTTCTTCACAAACGTCGGAAAACCGCGGATCTCCCGCCCCTCTTCGTCCACGATCCGGCACTTGCCGAAGAAGAGCGCCGCCGCCGGCCGCGCCTTCGCCGCCGCCGTCGCCGCCACTAGCGCCCCCGGCCGGTAGGCATCGTCGGCATTGAGCCAGCCGATCAGGTCGCCTGTCGCCCGCACAAATCCCTTGTTCAGCGCGTCGGCCGGCCCGTGGTCCTTTTCGCTGACGATCCCCGCCAGCCGCCCGCGCCGGGCTTCCGCGATCTCCAGCGACCCGTCCGTGCTCCCGCCGTCGAGCAGGATGTATTCCAGCTCGTCGCCCGGCGCCAGCTCCTGCCCCAGCACGCTGTCCATGCACCGCGCCAGCCAGCGCGCGCCATTGTAGTTCGGAGTGAGAATCGTGATTTTCATGGTGCCTCCCGAGCCCCCTCCCCCGCGGCGGCCCCGTCAACCCTGGCTTCCTCCGGCTCGCGCCGGATCATCTCGATCGCCTTCCACTTGCCGCGGCGGAAACGGAACCAGAACACGCCCGCCAGCAGGAAGACGAACACCGTCATCCACAGCCACGCGGCGATCAATCCCGCGTCCAGCCACAGCATCAGCAGCATTTCACCCGGCATCCACACCAGCCACGTCGCCAGCGTCGTCGACAGCAGCACGAACCGCGTGTCCCCCGCCCCCCGCAGCGCCCCGGACACAATCAGGTTGATCGCGTCCAGCATCCCCCACACCGCCATCATCACCAGCAGCCAGCGGCCCTGCGCCATCACCGCCGACAGCGGCACCATCCCCTCGGCATCCCCCGTGAACAGCGAAAAATACGGCCGGGGAAACAGCACGAACGTCAGCGCGATCGCCCCCATGTAGATCCACCCAAGCTTCAGCGCCGTCAGCCCCGCCCGCTCCGCCACGGCGGAATCGCGTGCGCCCTGGTATTGTCCCACCACGATCGTCGCCGCCATTCCCATGCCCAGCAGCGGCATGAACGCCACGTTGTTGATGCTGAAGGCAATGTTGCTGGCCGCCATGTCCGCCTCTGGCAGCCGCCCCAGCAGCACCACGAAAAAGGCGAACGCCCCCACATCCTGCAGGGTCTGCAGCGCCGCCGGGGTCCCGAAGCGCAGCAGCGGCCCCATCTGGCGCCAATCCAACCGCAGCCCCTCCCGGCGCGTCTGGTACCCCGCCGCGAACCGCGGACTCCAATAGATCGCTCCGATGAACGCCAGCCCCAGCGCCGAAGACACCACCGTCGCCAGCGCCGCCCCCGCGATCCCCAGCGCCGGGAATCCCCACTTGCCGAAGATCCACGCGTAATCCAGCGCGATGTTCGCCAGGTTCGCCACCAGGCTCGCCACCATCGGCGTCCGCGTATCCCCGCGGCCCGAGAAAAACCCCGACACCGCGTTCATCAGCGCCCAAAAGCCCCCCCCCGCCACCAGGATGCCCAGATAGGTCTTCTCCGCCTCCAGCACGTCGGCCGGATGCCCCGCCAGGCCCAGCAGCCAGAATCCCAGCGGAATCAGCGCCCAGCACACCGGCCAGCTCAGCAAGGCCAGCCAAAGCCCCTGCGCCGTCGCCTGCGCGCACTCCCGCTTGCGCCCCGCCCCGTGGTATTGCGCCACGAACGTCCCCGCGTAGCCCGCCAGCGCCTGGAAGAACATCGTCAGCGTCAGCGCCAGCACCCCCGCCGGCAACGCCGCCCGCAGCGACACCGACCCGTGCCGCGCCAGGAACACCCGGTCGCAAAACTGCATCAGCGTGAACGACGCCATCGACACGATGATCGGCGCCGCCACCCGCCCCACCTCCCGGTAGCCCCCCGGCGCGCCGTTCACGGCCGCCCTCCGGTTTTTCCACACCGTGGAAAAAATCCCGCGGAATTTTCCACACCGTGGAAAACTTTTTTCCACTCCGTGGAAAATCCGGCGCCGGCGCTCACCGTTCCGCCGCCTTCGGTTCGCCGTGGCTCGAACGGTAGCGCATCACCAGCGGCACCCCCGCCAGGTCGAAGGCCTCGCGCAAGCGCGCCGTCAGAAAGGCCTGGTGCGCCGGCGTGCTGAGCTGGGGATCATTCACGAACAGCGTCACGCGCGGCGGATTCTTCCCGGTCTGCGTCGCATAGTAGAACTTGAGCGTCCGGCCGCGCGCGGTGGGCGGCTGCGCCCGGGTGAAGGCATCCCTCAGCACCCGGTTGAGCACCCCCGTCGGCAGCCCCGTTTCCAGGCGCGCGGCCACGGTGTCGATCACCTCGAAGCTGCGCCGGATGTGCTGCCCGGACTGCGCCGAAACAAACAACACCGGAATGTCCCCCAGGAAGAACAGCTCCTTGCGCATCTGCTCCTCGTAGGTGCGCTCCGTCACGCCCGTACCCTGGGCCAGGTCCCACTTGTTCACCAGCACGACGCAGGCCTTGTGATGCTCGCGGACCAGCGCCGCCACCTTCTTTTCCTGCGTGGAGGGCCCGGCCGCCGCATCCAGCATCAGCACGACGATGTCGGCCTCCGCGATGCCCGCCTCCGCCCGGAACAGGCTGAACTTCTCCACCGATTCGTGCACGCGCCCCTGCTTGCGCATGCCGGCGGTGTCCACCAGCGTGTAATGCCGCTCGCCCGCGGACGTCTTCAGCGTGAACGGCACCGTGATCGTGTCGCGCGTCGTGCCCGGCACGTCCGAGACAATCACCCGCTGCTGCCCCGTCAGGCGGTTGATGTAAGACGACTTGCCCACGTTCGGCCGCCCCACCACCGCCACCTTCAGCCGCGCCGGCTCGACATCCGCGGCCGCCGCCGGCAGGTGCGGCAGCACGGCCTCCATCAACGCCTCGATGCCCCGGTGGTGCGCCGCCGACACTGGAAAGACCGGGAAGCCCAGCTCGGCGAACTCCTCCGTGCGCTCGTCCCAGTCCGGCAGGTCGGCCTTGTTCGCCGCCACAACCGCAGGCCGCCCCGCGCGGTGCAGCAGGCGGGCGACTTCCATGTCCAGCGCCTGCCGCCCGGCCTTCAGGTCCACCACCAAAATCACCGCCGCGGCATCCGCGATCGCCACGTGCACCTGGTCAGCCGTCGCCTGCTGGATCTCGTCGCCCGAGCGGGCCCGGTCCATCAGCGCCAGCCCGCCCGTATCCACCACCTCGAACCGCTGCCCCAGCCACTCCGCCGGCGCCATCAGCCGGTCGCGCGTCACGCCTTCTTCGGCGTGCACGATCGCCAGCCGCCGCCGCACCAGGCGGTTGAACAGCGCGGACTTGCCCACGTTGGGCCGCCCCACGATCGCCACGACGCGTTCCGATCTGGTTATTTCGCCCATTTGGCCCTTGTCCATTCCCAAACCCGAATATTCAATCTTCAATATTCAATCTTCAAACGGGAGCCCCGGCCGGCCGTTCGCTTGAAGATGGAACATTGTTTCGTGGATATTGAATATGGAATTCCTAATACTGGAAGAAGCTCTGCCCGATGAACTCGCGGATCACGCTCGTCGGCGGAACACGGTCCGTCGGGATCACCAGGAAGTTCGCCAGGAACTGCTGGATGCGCACCGCCTCCGCGTACTCCGGCATCGACGGCTTGATTTCCGCCAGCAGCGGTTCCGCGTAGGGCCGCAGCACCGCCAGCTCGTAGTCCAGCGCCGAGTTGAACGCCACGTCGGCTTCCTTCTGGAACGGGAAGATCCAGGTCTTCTCGCCGCGCCGCACCTTGGGCCACATCTGCAGCGTCTTGAGCGCGCTGTGGCTGCGGAAGTTGTTGTCCCGCACCATGCGCCGGATCAGGCGGTTGTCCGTCGTGGAGATCCGGTTGTTGCTGTCGATGTTCAGCTGCGTCAGCGCGCTGATGTAGATCTTGAACTTGTGCTCCGCCGGCACGCTGGCCGTCAGGCGCGGGTTCAGCCCGTGGATGCCTTCCAGCACGATCACGTCGTCGGGGCCGATGTGCATGAATTCGCCGCGGAACTCCCGCTGGCCCGTGTGGAAGTTGTAGTAGGGCAGTTCCACCCGTTTCCCGGCGTCCAGCGCCGTCAGCTGCTCGTCAATCAGCTCCAGGTTCAGGGCCTCGAGGTGCTCGTAGTCCACCTCGCCGTTCTCGTCCAGCGGGGTCTTGCCGCGCTCCACGAAGTAGTTGTCCAGCGAGATCGGCTTCGCGTTCATGCCGCTGGCCTTCAGCTGCAGCGACAGCCGCTTGGAGAACGTCGTCTTGCCCGACGACGACGGCCCCGCGATCAGGATCCACTTCACCTGGCCCTTCCGCTGCGCGATCTGCTCGGCCAGCAGCGCGATGCGCTTCTCCTGGTACGCCTCGTTCACGTCGATGAAGTCGTCGATCTTCTTCTTCGCGATGCGCTCGTTCAGGTCGCCCACCGTGCGGACGCGCACAATGCGCCCCCAGTCCTTGTGGCCCTTGAAGACATCATAGATGTAGTGCGCGGGCTCGAACACCGGAAATGCGTGGAGATCCATCCGGTCCGGCCCCATCACCACGAAGCCCTGCTGGTAGGCGATGAGCTGGTAGTTGACCAGCGCCGCCGCATTGTTCGCCAGCGGCTGGTTCGCCAAGTCCATGAACTCGCCGCACTGGTACACGCTCACCTTGGAGCTGTTCTTGAAGCGCAGCAGATTCAGCTTGTCCTTCGCCCCCGCCGCCTCGAAGTGCGCAATCGCCTCGTCGTAGGTGATCTTGATCCGGTCGATCGGCGCCTTCTCGGCCAACAGCTTGCGCAGCGCCGCGTCCAGCGCCGCCAACTGCTCCGTCGTGACGCCCTGGGCCTCGCCCACCCGGAAGCTGCAGTACAGCCCCTTCGACAACGAGTGCTCGACCGCGAAATCACAGCCCGGGAAGAGCTCGTGGGCCACCTTCGCCAGCAGGAACGCGATCGTGTGCCGGTACACCCGCTGCCCGTAGGAATCCCGGTAGCCCAGCAGGCGCACCTGGCTGTCGGTCTCGAGACGAATTCGTTGTTCACCAGCGCCCCCAGCACCGGGTAATCGATCCCCGCCGCCGTCGCCGGATGCTGCGTCAATATCCGGCTCAGCGCAATCCCTGCTTCCACATCCTGTTCGGGCCCGTGCTCAAACTTCACTTTTACCATCCGATGGGTCATGCTTCTCTCCTATTATTTGAATCAAGCACTTTACCCGTGCGAACAGAACCGAGGCAAGCTATATTGCCCCTCAATGAGTGAACCGCTCCAGCCCGCCCAGGCCGATTTCCTGCGCGACGAATCCCGCCGCACCGGCCACGCCGACCGCGTGGCCTTCCCCCTCTCCGACGAAGACGTCCTCTCCGCCCTGGCCGAGGCCCGCGCCACCCGCATGTCCGTCACCCTCCAGGGCGCCCGTACCGGCATCACCGGCGGCGCCGTCCCCGATGGCGGCCTCATCCTCAATCTGTCCAAAATGGACCGGATCCTCGCCCCCGCCAATGCCGGCGAAATGCGCGTCCAACCCGGCGTCCCCCTCGACGCCATCCGCGCCGCCGTCCCTGCCGGCTCCCTCTTCACCCCCGATCCCACCGAAACCACCGCCAGCATCGGCGGCATGATCTCCTGCAACGCTTCCGGCGCCCTTTCCTATTGCTACGGCCCCACCCGCCGCCACATCCTCGGCCTCCGCATCGCCCTGCCCTCCGGCGCCGTCCTCGACCTCCGCCGCGGGCGCGACCGCGCTGACGGCCTGCGCTTCACCCTCGGCCCGGTCTCCGGCGAATTGCCCCCGCTGCCCCGCCCCGCCGTCAAAAATGCCGCCGGCTATTTCGTCGAACCCGGCATGGATCTTCTCGATCTCTTCATCGGCGCCGAAGGAACTCTCGGCGTCGTCACCGAGGCCACCCTGCGCCTCCTGCCCGCCCCCGGCGCCGTCTGGGGCCTCATGGCCTTCCTGCCCGACACGGCCGCCGTCGTCGGCTATGTCCACGCCCTGCGGCAAATTCCGCCCGGCGCCGCCCGCCCCGCCGCCATCGAGTATTTCGATGCCCGCTGCCTCGACTTCCTGCGCACGCGCGCCGACGAACTGGCCTCGAAAAACATCTCCGTCCCCGCCCTCCCCGCCGGCTCAGCCTGCGTCTACGCCGAATGGCACGCCCCCTCCGAGGCCGAAGCCGTTGCGGCCATCCTGCCCATCGCCGATCGCCTGCCCCAATTCGGCGCCGATCCCGACACCGCCATCCTTGCCGACAACCCCCGCGACTTGGAGAAGCTCAAGCTCTTCCGCCACGCCGTCCCCGAAATGGTCAATGCCACCATCGATCAGCGTCGCCAGATCCATCCCGGCCTCACCAAGCTCGGCACCGACATGTCCGTCCCCGACGCCCGCCTCGCCGACGTCCTCGCCCTCTACGAACGCGACCTCGCCGCCTCCGGCCTCGAACACCTCCTCTTCGGCCATATCGGCGCCAACCATCTCCACGTCAACATCCTCCCGCGCAATCCCGCCGACTATGCCGCCGGCAAGGCCCTCTATCACCAATGGGCCGCCCAGGTCATCGCCTGGGAAGGCTCCA
>CAYODC010000071.1:0-1480 GCA_964402575.1 uncultured Verrucomicrobiota bacterium | reverse complement strand
CGGCAAACTCAAGCGCGACCTCTTCCGCCAAATGGCCGGCGACGCCGCCCTCGACCGGATGCGCGCCCTCAAAAAACTCTTCGATCCCGACGGCCTCCTCAACCCCGGCACCTTGTTCGAGCCCGAAATGAAGATGAACTCGTGATCGGATCTGGGAAGGGCAATCATTGGCGATGTTCATGAGTTCCTGAGTTCCGATTCCATGTCCGCCTCCCATACCAAACTCGAACGCTGGGAACACCGCCTCAAGCAGGTCTTCGACGAAATCGACGCCGAATTCGAAGCCGAAATCGCCGCCGGCCGCTACGGCCCTCCGCCCGCGCGCCATCCGGCGCGCCCCCCCGCCGGTGCCACCAGCAACCGCGAGGACGACGGGCTCTTCGACCTCGGCGCCGCCTTCACCGTCGGCATCGGCTCCCGCCACGGTCCCGGTTATGTCGTCCAGGCCCGCATCGCCACCCTCGAACGCATCCCTCCCGATACTCAGCGGGAATTCGAGGCGGAAGTCGCCCGCCGCCTGCGGCTCAAGCTGCCCAAGGCCTTTCCCGGCGTGAACCTCCACGTCAACCTCGACGGCCACGTCTACAAGATCCACGGCGACCTCTCGCTCGGTACGCTGTAGGCCGTTTCCTCTCACCTGCGGCTTCCCATGCCGCACCTTTTGTGCTAGGGAATCGTTTTCACAACCTCGGAGAAGTCCCCCATGAAACAAGAACCCAATCTCATCGGCCCCCGGATCCGCCAACTGCGCGAACGCCGCGAATACTCCCTCGAAACCCTCGCCAAGCAGAGCGGCTGCAGCGTCGAAATGATTGCCGCCCTCGAAGCCGGCGACCTCGTCCCCTCCCTCACCCCCCTCCTCCGCCTCGCCCGCGGCCTCGGCGTCCGCCTCGGCACCCTCCTCGATGACCAGGCGCTCGATGGCCCCGCCATCGTCCGCCACGGCGACGCCGGCACCGCCATCCATTTCTCCGGCAACGACCCCGCCCGCACGCGCAGCACCCTCGATTTCCACCCCCTCGCCCCCCGCAAGGCCGCGCGCAACATGGAACCCTTCCTCATCGACGTCCATCCCGCCACCGGCGAAGTCGTCCTCAACGAACACGAAGGCGAGGAGTTCATCTTCGTCCTCTCCGGCCGCATCGAAATCCGCTACGGCAAGGATACCCACCAGCTCGACGCCGGCGACAGCATCTACTACGAATCCGCCGTCCCCCACCATGTCCACGCCCTCGGCGGCGATGCCCAAATCCTCGCCGTCGTCTACGCCCCCGCCTGATCCCCGTTGAATCTCAAATCTCAAATCTCAAGTTTTTATATCCCCCCCCCATGACTTCCACCACCGACGCCTCCTCCGCCCCCATCGCCGCCGGCCCCGACGGCTTCACCACCCTCACCCTCGGTCAGCAGCTCGAGTTCTGGGCCCGCGAAACCCCCGACCACGATTTCCTCGTCTATCCCGACCG
This sequence comes from uncultured Verrucomicrobiota bacterium, assembly GCA_964402575.1. Classification (GTDB taxonomy): domain Bacteria; phylum Verrucomicrobiota; class Kiritimatiellia; order CAIQIC01; family Lenti-01; genus Lenti-01. Next base: position 14 of record CAYODC010000071.1, on the reverse strand, counting down.
CAACCTCCGCTGGA
>CAYODC010000070.1:0-9254 GCA_964402575.1 uncultured Verrucomicrobiota bacterium | reverse complement strand
CCTACGAGATGTACACCCTGTTCTCGAAGGTCGTCGAACAGGTCCGCGCCAACTATGTGGACGGCGACAAGAGCGGCTACAAGGAGCTCATCGAAGGCGCCCTCAAGGGAATGCTGCAGTCGCTGGATCCCCACAGCCAGTTCATGGATGAAGAGGCGTTCACCGCCATGAAGGAAGACACCGCCGGCAAGTTCGGAGGATTGGGCATCACCATCGGCATCAAGGACAACGTGCTGACGGTCATCGCCCCCATGGAAGACACGCCGGCCTTCCGAGCCGGACTGCTTTCCGGCGACAAGATCATCGAGATCGACGGGGACAGCACGGACGGGCTTCCGTTGGAGGATGCCGTGAAGAAGCTGCGCGGAGATCCCGGCACCCAGGTGGCGATCAAGGTGTTTCGCCCCAAGACCCAGCTGGTGAAGAAGATCGATCTGACCCGCGCCATCATCAACGTTCCCAGCATCAAGGACACCCGCGTGCTGGATGGCGGCATCGGCTATGTCCGCATGCTGCAATTCGGGGAAAGCACCGCCGACGACCTGCAGGTGGCGCTGGACAGTTTGGAATCCCAGAAGGTCCAGGCCCTGGTGCTGGATCTCCGCAGCAATCCCGGGGGGCTGTTGACCGCCGCGGTCGATGTGGCCCAGAAGTTCCTCAAGCGGGGCGACCTGGTGGTGTTCACCCGCGGGCGCGACAACCGCATGGAGCGTTCCTACCGGGCCCGTCCCCGCCGGTCCTTTCCGCCGGTTCCCATGGTCGTGCTCATCAACGGCTTCAGCGCCAGTGCTTCGGAAATCGTGGCCGGGGCGTTGCAGGACAACCGCCGTGCCGTGCTGGTCGGCGAAAAAAGCTTTGGCAAGGGCTCGGTCCAGAGCGTGCTGCCGCAGGATGGCGGCACGGCCATCCGCCTCACCACCGCCAAATACTACACGCCCAGCGAACGCGTCATCCATGACAACGGCATCGAGCCGGATGTGGTCGTGCCCATGTCCGCGGAGAACTGGCGGAACATCCTGCTGGCCCGGAACAAGGCCGAGGAGAAGAACGGCGACGCGCAGGAAGAATCCACGGCGGATGAAGGCTGGGTGGATGAAGAGGGGACGGAAATTCCGCTGCTGGCGCCCGCCGGCAGGGCCGACCCGGAGTTGACGGACCTCGACAAGGTAACGGATCCCCAGCTTGACCGCGCCGCGGACCTGCTGCGGGGCATTCTGGTGTACCAGGACCGCTAGCCGCCCCGGGTGGCGCGCGGCGCGAAGCCATGGTCGTTCTGGGCATTGAATCCTCCTGCGATGAAACCGCCGCTGCCGTGGTGCGCAACGGACGGGAAGTCCTGTCCTCGGTGGTGAACAGCCAGATTGCCAGCCACCGGCCCTACGGCGGCGTGGTGCCGGAAATCGCGTGCCGGGAACATGTCGGGAACCTGCCCCGGGTGGTGGAGGAAGCGATCGCGCAATCGGGGATGGCGTGGTCGCAGGTGGATGCCGTGGCGGTCACCCATGGCCCGGGATTGGTCAGTTCGCTGCTGATCGGCCTGTCCGGCGCGCGGGCGCTGGGCCAGGCCATCGGGCGTCCGGTATGGGGCGTCAACCACCTGGAAGCGCATTTGGCCGGCATGTTCCTCGACCCCGCCGCGCCGGCCCCGGCGGAGGCCTGTCCGCTGCTGGCCCTGATGGTTTCGGGGGGGCATACGTGTTTGGTGGACATGCGCGGGGTGGGGCAGTACCGCCTGCTGGGCCAGACGCTCGACGATGCCGCCGGCGAGTGCCTTGACAAGGGCGCCAGCTTGTTGGGGCTGGGCTATCCCGGGGGGCCGGCCATTGAACGCGCGGCCGCCGGTGGCGATCCCGCGTTCATTCATTTCCCGCGGGGGCTCGAACACGCCCGGAACCGTTCAACCGGCCATGGCCTCGACATCGGCATGTGCTTCAGTTTCAGCGGGCTTAAGACCGCGCTGCTCTATCATCTCCGAAAGCACCCGGACGACCTCGAGAACCATGCCGCCGATTTGGCCGCGTCCTACCAGGCGGCCGTCATGGAGTCATTGGCCCTGCGAGCCGATCGGGCGCTGCACGTCACGGGGGCCCGGACATTGGCGTGCGTGGGGGGGGTGGCCAAGAATGCCGTCCTGCGCCGCCATCTCGAGCAACTGGCCCGGCGGCATGGCGTGGCCTTGTATTTGGCGCCGCTGGCCTATTGCACCGACAACGCCGCCATGGTCGCGGCGGCCGCCGGGCTTCGCGCGCGGGCCGGAATCGGCAACCCCCTGGCGGTGGAAGCCGATCCCAGTCTGCCCCTGGTGGAAGCCGCCGGGGATCCGGATTGAGGAAGGCGGGGCGCGGCTCATTCGGCCGCCGGGGAGGATCCGGCGGTCATGCCGTGGCCGGAGCCGAGCGGAGCGGGGGGGGGCGGAGAAGCGGGGTCGAGGGGTTGCCCGTCGAGGGTCCATTTCGCGAGCGTGCCCCGCACCGTTCCGAAGCGCGTATCCACGTCGGCATAGATCACGACGGGCTGTGCCGCCGACACCCAAATCGTCCGGGGCCTGTTGCGGGAAAACAGCACGGGCGACTTCGAGATGGCTTCGACCGGTATCAGGGGGAGTCTTCCGCCGGGGACGCGGCGGAGCCGGGCTTCGCCCGAACGGATTTCGAGGGCATGAACGCCATCGTCCATGACCAGTTGGTAATCGCCCCGGGCGTTCCAGGACCCTCCGTTGGCGGAGTCGCGCAGGTCGAAGAAAAACGAGACGAAGTCCCGCGCGGCCGGGGGGACGGGGAATTCGCGGGAGGTCTTTTGCAGGGCGTTGCTCCACAGGGCGCGGCCGGCATCGGGCCACAACGTCAAGACGTCATCCTGCGTGAAATCCTTTTCGCCCATTTTCTTGGTGAGGGTATGGCGCCGGCCCTCCGGGGTGGATTCGATGCGGCACTCGATGGTGTTGTCCACCGGATAGACCAGGGCGATCCATGGCCGGTTCCAGATGTGAATGGAGCGGACGAGAGTCCCGTCGTCGTGTTCCCGGCTTTGAACCGTCATGGTGCCGACGGAGACGCCGACCCAGGTGAGGTCGTATTCCATGAATTCGGTGCGGGCCGCGAAAGCGGCCGCGGCCGGCATCAACGGCAGGATGGCCCCTGCCACCAGACCTCGAATCCAGTAGGTCGACATGTCCGGGGATTCAGCACGCATCGGGGCCGAAAGGCAATGGCAAACTGCGCCGCCCGACGGCTCCGGCCTTTGTGTCCAGCGGCGGCTTGCATGCGGGGAGGGTCTATGCCAAGCTTCCGTTCAACAAGGAGAACGCGGATGCGCAAATGGAGCATGGGCTTGGTGGCGGTGATGGTGGCGGGCATGGCGCAGGCCGAGACGGTGGTGGAACGGGTGCTCCAGCCCTATGATTCCATCCAGAGCCTCAGCTGTGAAATCCGCCGGGATCTTCCCTTGCCAGGGGGCGAAACCCTGAGAATGCTCAGCCGCGTTTTCTACCAGCGGCCGGACAAGCTCCATGTGGAGAATTTCAGTCCGGTGCAGCGGCGGACGCTTTCGGACGGGCAGGTTTTCCGCCAATACACCCAGGGGGCCCCCAAGGGTTTTTCCCGTCCGGTCTCCGAGCTCAACGACGAGATGTTGCGCAATCTGCGGATGGTGCCCGGTTCGGCGGCCAACATCCTGGGCATGCTCTCCGGCGCGAAGGAAGTGCCGTTGGAGGCGACGGATCAATTCCCGGTCCGGGCAGGCTATGACAACGGGAAATCCTTCGCGGTTCTCAATCTGGATGACCAAGGGCGCCTGGCGCGCTTCGAGCTGTTCAGCACCCCGGCCATGACCGACCTGCAGACGTGGACAGACTTCTCCGCATATCAGGAAGTGATTCCCGGCGTGTGGATTGCGTGTCTTCAGCAATCGAAGGTGGTGCTGCAGGGATTGGAACGCACCGAAACCACCCGCATCGACAACCTGACGGCCAACGGGGAGATTCCGGCCTCGCTGTTTCTTGCGGAAGGCTTCTTCCCGGGGGTGGAGTTTGTCCCGTCATACGATCAAATCGGACCGTGATCCGCTCGGGCGTGCCAGGGCGCGGCACCGCCCGTCCGGACATCGTGGATGACCCCACAAAAAGAGGGGAAAAGAATTGTCACCGGAATGCACGGGCTGGTAGGATCGAGTCACAAAACGGAACGCATTTGCACACGGGTTGGGAACGCAGATCGCAAGAGTGGATTCCAAGATGGAGGGTATCATGAGGACTCGATGGATTCGCGCGTGGTCGTTCGTATTGGTGGTTTTTCTGTCGTGTCCGTTGCCGCCGCCGGCACAGGCGGCCAAGGCCAAGGGCAAGGCGGCGCCGGTTGAGCCGGCCGGGGACCGCCACTGGCCGCCGGCGGAGTTGACAGTTGGCGTTGTGGCGCGCGAATCGGAAACGGAAGGCCTAGGGGATGTGCTGATTCCACTGTGGAATCCGGGCGAGAAGGGGCTGTTGTTCCTGAATCCCCGCGGCTCTTTCACGGACCACAACGAGGAGGAGGGCAATCTGGGTGTGGGCTATCGCCAATGGCTGCCCCGGGCCGGGATCATCCTGGGGGTGAATGCGTATTACGATTACCGCGACACGGAGGCGCATCACTACGATCAATGGGGCGTGGGCGTTGAAATGCTCAGCGACTGGATCGATGCGCGGGCGAACTACTACGATCCGGACGACGAGGCGCGGGTGATCCACCGCCAGACCGAGACCTCCAGCCGCCAATCCGCCCGGGTGCAGGACCGGTTCAGCGATCCGTACGCCGCGGATCACTACATTCTGCAGGACTACATCGTGACCCGCACGCTGACCACGGTGACCTCGACGAGGACGTTCGAGCAGTTCGAGGCCGCCTGCGGGGGCTACGATTGGGAGCTCGGGCTGCGGCTGCCGCTGCCCATCGAGCGCGAAACCCTGGAAGCACGGGTGTTCGGCGGCTATTACGACTTCGACCACGACTATTCCGCCAATGCCAAGGGCTGGAAAGCCCGCGCGGAAGTCCGGGTGCTGTCCTCGCTGTTCCTGGATGCCGGGGTCTACGAGGATGACGACCTGACCGGCAGCGATTGGTTTGCGGGAGCGCGCCTGAGCGTGCCGCTCGATCTGGCGAAGATTTCCCAGGGGCGCAATCCGTTCGCCACCGCCCGGTCGCGGCTGGGGGGCGAATCGCGCGAGCTGTCGGCGCGCCTGACGGAGATGGTCATGCGCGACTCGCAGATCCGGGTCGAGACCTCGGGATTCATCGAGAATGAAAGCCTGGCGACGGAGGAAACGACGCGGCAGAGCCAATCCGATCGGCAGACGATTCCGTTGATGGCCGATGTGGCTTTCGTGGACGGCGCGGGGGCGTCCGCCGAGGGCGACGGTACGGCGGAGCGTCCTTTTGCCACGATCCAGCAGGGCGTGGATGCGGTGTTTGGCACGCGGAACGTGTATGTGTTTGCCGCTCCGTCGGCCTATATGGAAAACGTGGTGTTGACGGAAGGCGTCAACCTGTGGGGCAGCGGCTATCCGGTGGCCGGACTGGGCGGCAGGGTGTTTGGCGGCGAGGCGGCCCCGGTGGTGGATGGCGCAGGGAGAGGTCCGTCGATCACGCTGGCGAACGACTCGCGCGTGACGGGGTTCCTGGTGCAGAATACGGCCACGCGCGCGCCCGGGATGCGGCTGACCCTGCCGGTCGCGGGGGAAATGGATGTGTCGCGCGTCGGCATCCTAGGCAACGATGTCAATAATGTCACCCTGACGGGCAACATCCTGACGGGCAATTCCATCGGGCTGTTGCTGGCCCGGCAAGGCGATTTCCGGCTGAACCTGAGCCACAGCCGGATCAGCGGCAACAGCGGCAATGGCGCGGAACTCTGGGTGGCGGGCAATAGCGGGACGTGCGACATTTCCATCACGCGCGCCGCATTCGATGGCAACGCCGGCGATGGGCTGCAGATCTTGGCCTCGACCTATGACGATGCCCGGATCCGCATCCGGGAGAGCCAGTTCATGGGCAACGGCGGTAGCGGCCTGGATGTCTGGGTGCAAGACACAGGGGATGCGCGCACGCAATTGACCTCCATTATGGCGGGTGGAAATTCAGGCCACGGGATGGAATTCCGGTCGTCGGGCAACCCGCGCGACCGGATGACGCTGTCCGACGTAACGTCGACCAACAACGGAACCCTGGGCCTTTCCGTCCAGGCCATGAGCAACGGATCGTTCAGGGTGGACATCGAGCACGCCCTGTTCCAAGGCAACCGGTCGGGGGGAGCCAGGCTGACGGCCGAGGCGGGCGCGGCTGCGGAATTCCATCTGAACGACATGCTATCGAGCGGCAACGACGGTCATGGCGTATTCGTGGGGACGGCCAATGTGGAGGACTCCCGGATCGCGATCCGGGACACGACGGCCAACGCCAATCAGGGAAACGGGATCTTCACCTTGCAGACGAATGGCTCCGCGCTTCGGATGAGGCCGGCGTGGACGGGGGAGGCCCGGGTGGAGATGGATGGCGTCGAGGCCAACGGCAACACCAATGGCATCGGCATCGAGGTGCTGCAAGCCGGAAATCTGTCTTCGCAGGCGGCGATCTCCAATGCCGTGGCCAGCGGCAACGGCGAAGCCGGGCTGGCGGTCATCCAAAGCGAAACCGAGTTGGCGCTGGCCGTGGGGTCGGACAGCACGGTGGAGGGCAACGCCGGGACCGGCGCGGTGGTGGTGCAGGACGAGAATTCGGTGTCCTTGGTGTCGATGTCCGGCATGCAGGCCCAGGACAACGGAGGCAACGGGATCCTGGTGCAACAGTTGGATACCCGCCTTGCGCTGGCGAACATCTCGGGCTCCGCCGCCAACCGCAACACGCATTCCGGCATCGTGCTGGCTCAACACTCCCAGATGGCTTCGGTCGGGATGGTGGGCATGCCGGAGGGCGTGGAATCGATCGTGACGGGGCTGGTGGCGCAGGCGGAGATCGAGCTGCCCGCCGAAATCCTGCCGCTGTTGTCGGCTGCCGGACCGGTGACGGCCAGCCAGAATGGCGAGAACGGGGTCCATGCGCAGATCATGACCGAGGGATTGGTGTCCCTGGGTGGATTCTTCGACATCACGGCCAACCGCAATGGCGTCGGCGGAGTTAGTGCCGCGATCATCAATCCCGAAGGGGCGGTGGCGGCGGGTCTGGCGGGGTCGTCGCGGAACTGGGGCGAGATCCTGCAACTGGGGGCCCAACTCGGCGGGCTTCTCGATCTGGATTTGCCGACGGACATCGTTGGAACAGGCCAAATGCAGCTCAACGGGAACGGAATCACCGGGCTGCAGATGCTGACAATGGGCGAGAGCGTGGCGGTGAACGCCGTGGCGGGGCTGGAAGCCACGAGCAACGGGATGTGGGGGGCCATCAGCATGGCCCAGTCGGATGGACTTGCCGCCAATGCGCTGGCCCGCGTGATTGCGAACAGCAACGGGGCGGGCATAGGGATGATCGCCACCAGCCTGGACATGGCGGCCTTGAACCTGCTGGCGGATGTGGAGGCTTCGTACAACGGGAACAACGGCATCCTCAGCATCGTCAACTGCCAGAGTGGAACGGCAGCCATGGTGGCGTTCTCGACGGATGCGCTGCGGCCGCTGGAGCCGTTGATCAGTGAATATATCGGCCAGCCCTTTGAATTGCCCGGAACGACGTTCGGGCCGGTGGTGGCCTCGCAGAATGGCGGAGTGGGCATTCTGTCCACGGTCCATGGCGGAGAATCCGCGCTGACGGTGCTGTTGGACGCGCAGGCCGACTTCAATGGGGCGGATGGGATGTATTTGGACACCTTCTCGGACGAAGGTGGAGCCTCTTCGATCGTGGCCTCCAGCGAGAGACTGATGGACGTGGCCAACGCCGCGCTCGGGATCGATCCGCCGCTGACCAACGCGGGGTTGGGGGCGGTTTCGGCCTCCGGCAACATGGGCAACGGAATCGTGATTGATCAAGGCGGTGCATATGGAGCCTTCAGCGTGCTGGCCGGCGTGGAGGCCAACCAGAACATGGGAGGCTCCGGGATTGTGGTGGGGTTGAGCGCCATGGACGACGACGCCCAGTTGCTGATGTTCGGCGTGGGTGCGCATGCCAACGCCGCCCATGGCCTGGACATCGACTTGTTCAGCCTGAACGAAGACGTGCTGGCGGGCCTGGTCGATATCTCGTCCATGTACAACGCGACCCAGGGCATCCAGTTCGCCGCCACCAGCACGGGTGACGACGCCTTGGTCTTGATGGCGGGCATGGAAACCTCGCAGAACGGGGGCGACGGCCTGGCAGCGGAACTGACGGCAGGCGAGTATGTGTCGATGGCGCTTTCCGCGATGGGTTCGGTGTCCAATGGCGCGAACGGCGCGAACATCCAGCTCGCGGCGGGCGATGACATTGATTTCTTTGCGGGCACCAATGCGGTGGAGCAGATGGATGCGCTGTATGACTTCACATCGATGGCGGGGTCGTTCTCCAACCAGGTTCCGCAAGGGCGGGTCTATTTCAGCCAGAACGGCGGCGATGGCCTGCGGGTCGATGGCACCACGACGGGGGCCTCCGGCGACATCTATTCGACGATCGCAGGCATCACGGCCAACGGCAATACGGGCTTGGGCATCCGGACCTGGATGGATGCGTATGCCAGCACCGGGAATATCGATGATGATCTTTCCGGTGTTGAAGCATTGGGCAACACAGGGGCCTATGATGTCTTGCAGCACGCCCGGATTCAAGCGGCAGGGAGCGTGATTTTGGATCTGGAAGGAAATGTTGGAACCTCTGATCAACAGGCGGTAGTCGATCCCTGAGAAAGCGATGTGTTTTTCCACACCGTGGAAAACTTTTTTCCACGGTGTGGAAAACCGTGAATGGCCGAGTTTAGAAAGCGGAGGGGGGGGAGCGGGGTGTAAGGAAAAATCCGACAAAAACGTTTTAATTGGCTTGCCAAACCGGCGCGCCAGGTATACCGTTTTACAAGATGTGTGGGTCCGGGCCTGCACCAAAACATCCCCGAGGAGAAGCGCGCGATGAAGTCCATGAAGCGGAGTCTGTGGTTGTGGGGTGCCCTGGCGGCACTGTGGGTGATGCCGGTAGCCAGTTGGGCGGAAGAGGCCGGGATCGGCGACTGGGGGGTGAACGACGCCACCTACGGGCTGAAGACGCGGGAGGCGGAGGAGGGCTTCACCTACACGCCGAGTCCGGAGGATTGGCGCGACATCAACATCT
>CAYODC010000069.1:0-9285 GCA_964402575.1 uncultured Verrucomicrobiota bacterium | reverse complement strand
CCCGCCGCGTCGTACGTGTTGCTCTGCGCGTTGCCCCACGGATCCGTCTGCGTCACGGGCCGGAACTTGTCGTCGTAGGTCCAGCGCCAGGTCAGGTCCGGCCGGTCCGCCATCCCCTTCAGCGTCGCCGTCAGCCGGTTGCCCCACTCGTCGTACGTGTACCGGATGTCCTCCGTCAGGTTCGTGCCCGTCCATCTCGCCTCGCGCAGCAGATTGAAACGCTCGTCGTATTCGTTGGTGTACGACGCGCCGTCCCAGCTTCGCCCGCTGACCGGCCAGGGCCACCTTCCCCGGTAGGACCACTGGTTGGTCCCTTCCGGATACACATACTCCGCCAGATTGTGCCGCTGATCGTAGGAGGCTTTCGGGTCCTCGCCCGTATCCATCGTTTTCAGCAGCCCATTGATCGACCTCGCCAGCAGCACGCCGTATTTGTCGTGCCAGGTCTCCACAACCTTCCCGGCCTCGTCCCGGACCATCGCGTAATAGCGATCCCGGGTTGAATCGTAGCTGTATTGGAACCGCAACGAGCCCCCCTGGTTGTTGCTGACCGCGGCGACGTATCCACGCGAATCGCGGTGCACGGTGATGGCCTTCCCGTCCGGCAACCATTTCGCCACCACCCGGTTCCGTTCGTTTGTGGCCGTCCCGTACGCATAACGCGTGTTGTTGGACGCCAATCCCACCACGTTCGTCAACAGTCCGATCTCGTTGTATTGGAACTCGACGCCGCGCCCGGTGGCATCCCTCACACTGGTCAGAAGATCGACGCTCCAATCCGCCACGAGAGGGTTGGTGGACCGCTTGATATTGGTATAGGACAACCAGGCCACCTGGTTGCTGAAATGGTCGAGATAGCCGACAATTCGCCTTGCAGGGTCCCGCACCACGTGCGTTGTGAGCCCGTTGCGGTCGCCGTACCGACGCAGTCTTAAATTGTCGAATTCAGCCCAGTTCCCAAACCGGTCCGACCAGTGGTGCGGACCGATCATGAATTCGTCCCGATAATCCACGTTCAGCGCCGTCTGGGCATCCGAAGTGCCGGTCGCGCCCGCCGACGTGTCCCCGCTCGACGCACGGGACCCCCACAACGTGGTCTGAGGGTACATCATGTGTTTCACGATCCGGCCGCGGTAGCTCATCGCCTCCGGATGCTCCATCGGATCGACCAAGATCTCCAACTCGGCACTGTCGGCCATGCGGATTTCCCCACCGGCGCCCACATACCATCCCGAGAAGAGGTAGTCGCTCAGATCCAGCACCACCCAATCCGGGTGGAAATTGATGTCTTCGTGGGGCCCCACGCGGAACGTCCAACCCTTCTTGTCGTCGTAAAACCGCTTCACCTTGATCGTTCCGCCCAGGTACTCGATCACCATGTCCTGGACGTAATCATGGTAGCCGCGCATCATCAAATCCACGTGGCTGCCCGTATCTTCGGCGCTGGGCAGGATCCTGCAATTTTCTTCGGGATCTACCACGCCGCTAGCCCTCTCCTTCGCGCAAATCTTGTCGTTGTTGGCTTGGGGAGTCACAACGGCTCCTCCCGTACTGCCATACCCGCCGCCGCCGCCACTGCCGCCGCCCCATCCGCCGCTGCCGCTGCTTGCAGTGGGGCCGACCCATGTCGGGAGACCCCGCCCGCAGATCGACTTGTTGACGCATCCCGCAACGATCCCGTTTCTCTCCAGCACGCCGTTGACGCACCTCCACTCATATTCGACGTCGCCGCACGTGGCATAGTCATAGCAACCGCCGCCGCCCGCCGCCTCATCCTCCCCGAAGGGCCGCACGCAGACCACCCGGTACGGAATCCGCACCGCCTGCGAAGGCAGCAGGATCTTCGGCACCTCCATCAACAGCTCATATTGGAAGTACTCGTCGTTTTCCGGCAGCGCCATCACCAGGTTTTCCGCCTGGATCAGCCCGTGGTTCTGCAGCGTGATCTCGCCGTTGAACACCTCGCCCGCCGCCATTCCATCCGGCAGCGGCAGCGTTTGCGGAGTGACCGACACCACCGCCGCCGGCACCTTCGTCTCGTAGGTCGCGTTCAACGTGATCGTGTAGAGGTCCTGGATCGTCGTCGGCGTCACGCTCCATTCCACCGTGATCAGCGACATCGAGAGGTGCACCGATTCCACCGCCGTCGCCCCCGGGCGGACCCAGAGGTTCACGCTGTTCGCGGTGTGGTTCGCCGCCGACACCCGCACGTTGTAGAGCCCGGCCGGCAAGCCCGTCGCATACGCTTCGCCCGACGCGTCCGCCGTCAGATTGGTCTCGTACTGCAAGCCCTCCTGCTTCACCAGCCTCACCCGGGCACCCGCCACTCCCGCGACGGCCTGCCCGTTGGTCCCGATGGTATCCGTGTACAAATCCGTCACCTTGATCAGCGCGTTTCCTTTCCCCGACGCGTCCACAAACACCAAGACCGGCACCTCGAGCGGCGCATGGTTGTCCGCCTCCACCCGCAACGTATACCGATAGGGCTCCGTCGTCGTCAGCGCCACCCCGGGACCCGGCTGGAAGCACATTTCCAATTCCCATTTTTCCCCCGGCTCCAGCGCCGGCAGGCGGCCCGGCGTCGCCAGCGTGCCCCAGGACGCGCTCGCCGCCCCCGAAGGCAGAAGCGTCGCCACCGCATTGGTCAGCGCGGCATACCCCGTGTTCTGGATCGTCACCTTTTCCACCTGGCGGTTGCTGACCGCCACGCCCGTCTCGATCGAGGCCGGCGTCCACGACAGCACGGGCGCCACCGTCCCGTTCAAGGTATAGGAAACCATCATGGCTCCCCAGGTCTGTTCCCCGCTCTTGACCCGCAGCAGCAACTGTCCCGACGTCGGGGCCGTCGCGTCCGCCTGGAACGTCGCCGTCAAGGTGCCCGACGCGCGCGCGCCCAGTTTCTCGATCGTCGAGAGGTTCGTCACCGCGATCCCCGCCGGATACGTGCCGCCGGCCTGGTCGATCGCCAGATACTCCAACGACAGGTTGGTCAGCGTCGTCCCCGGCCCCGTCATCACCTTCACGGCGATCGGAGCCCCGAAGCCGCGCGGACAAGTGAGCGTGTAGAAGGTCGGCGTCACCGCCACGCGCTGGATCGCAAAGGTCTGCGTCCCGATCCGCTCCGTCACCGTCGGATGCATGGCCGCCACAGTGAACAGGCCCGCGTCGCCGGCCGACGGCACGTAGTTGTAGCTCCATTCCCCGTTGGCATCCGTCACCACCTCGTACGTCCGGTCGAATCCCTCCTGCGACAGGATCAGCTTCACGGGCGCTTCCGCCTCGGGGGCCCCGTCGATCCGCCGATGCGCCGTCCCCTGGATCAGGACGTTGGTGAGGCCCGTCGATACGCGCGGCGTGACGTTCGTCAACGTCGCGGAGTAGGCCGTCTCGCGCAGGTCCACCGTCGTGCGCCCCATCGGCCCTCCCAGGCGGACTTCGCGCGGATCGCCATGCCGATAGAAGATGTTGTCGACTTGCACCAGCACCGCCACCTGGATCGGCAGGGCGGATGGCAACTGGACCGGAATGGGCCCCGACTGGAAACTCGAATGCGCCGGGATCCGCGCCACTGTCGTTCCATCCGGCAGCGTCACCACTCCGTCGCCCGTCATCTGCTTGTACGTCGCCGTCGCGTACACCATCTCCTCGGCATCCATGATCTTGCACAGCACGTCCGGCGAAGGCCCCGAACCGCTGCCCTTCGCGGTCACCACTTCGATGTCCACCTCGCTGACGTTGTGCAGCGTGAAGCGCACCTTCCCTTCTCCGCCGCGCACGAAATCTTCCGGCTGCACCGTCATCACCAGCGTCCCCGATCCCGTCCGGATCAGGTCTTCCTGCGCCTGGGTCAGCCCTTCGCCTTCGTTCGGCGCGTGCGCCAGCTCGTTCGTCACCACCACCAGGCTCCCCAGATTCGTGTAACCGCCCACCACAACGGGCACGGTCCGCGTCTCCCCGACGGCCAGGCCGAACCCTTCCGACCGATGCGTCTTTCCGCCGGCCAGCACCGTCAGGGACAGGTTCTCCAGATCCGCGCCCGACTCGTTTTCCACCTCGTAATCCAACCGGTTCATCAAGCCGCGGATCATCCGGTTCGTCGTCGCCAGCCGAACGGCCAGCCCCGGGGCCATCAGGCTCCGCACCACGCCCTCCCGGACGCCATCCTCCGCCGCCACCCCGTACCACCGGTTGCCGTCCGTATAGCCTTCGTCCACCCAGTTCTGGATCAGCCGCGAGACCAGCCCGTCGTTCACCTGGAACGTCAGGCCCGTCGATCCCACGTAGAGGTTGTAGCCCGCCAGCCCCGCCGCGCTCGAATGCGTCCAGGACAGCATCGGCGCCTGCCCCTCCACTCGTTTCACCCGCAGGCTGCTGACCGGCAGCAGCGACAGGTTCGTGTAGGCTACCGCCGAGGGCGCCGACTCGTTGCTCGCGCCGTCCATGGCCGTCACCGCATAGAATGCCGATCCCGTCACCGGCGTGGAATCCACCGCATTCGTCGAGGCGATCCGGTCGATCAGCGGCAACCGCCCCGTCACGCTCGAGAACGTCGCCGTGCCGCGATACAGCCGGTAGAGGTTCGCCCCGCTCTCCGGCGGCGTCCAGGTCGCCGCCAGACCCTTCCCGTACAGAATCAGGCGCACGTCCGTCGGCGCATCCGGCGCCGTCGCATCGGACGTCACGGCCACCGCTTCGCTCACGGCGCTCGTGGACGACGTGCCGTTCGCCGTCCGCACCGATGCCACCGCATACCAGTGTTCGCCTTCCACCGACGTCGTCTCCCCCCAGGTCTGCGTCGGACTGACCGCACAAACACTCAAGGCCGCCTCCCCCGGCGCCTGGCGGTACACCGCGTAGGCCGTCGCATTGTCCACGGCGTGCCAGCTCAGCATCACCGTCCCGCCCGGACCCGCCGTCGCCGCCAGTCCCAGCGGCGAATCCGCCGGCGGCAAGGCGCCTTGATACACCATCGTCCGCTCCGCATCCTGGATCACCGAGCTCCGGTTCTCCAGCACATCGGAGCCCTCATAGGCAAACTCCAGCCACTCGTTGGTCTGCCCCGCCGTCGCCGGCAGCGCGATCTCGCCGCTCCACGTCGTCCACGTTGTCTGGCCCAACGCCACCGGCGTCGGATCCGGCCGGCTCGCGCTCAGCCGCCAGGTCAGGCTGGGCATCCCCACCGGCAGGTCGTTGCCGTCGAACGTAATCCGCACCGTCACCGTCGTCGGATGGGCGGAAGCATTCCGAATCGGATTGCCCGGCTCCACGGTCAGGCTGGCAACCTTTGGCCCTTCCGTGTCGATGGTCAAGGTATCTCCCAGCGCGATCTCCGCGCCGCGGTTGCCCACCTCATCCCGCCCCGAAAAGACCGCATGCAGCGTCCCGGCGCCCATCCCGGACTTCAGGACGAACTCCCCTGCGTAGCGGGTCTCCGTTTGGGCCGACAACGACACCGCAATCGGCAATCCGTTCGAACTGGCCAAACTGAGGAACGGCATCGATTGCAGCTTTTCGCTCGCCGTCATCGCCACGCTCACCGTCCCCGTCCCGAGGCAGCCCTCCAGCACCCGCCCCGTCGTCTCGTACGCGATCGACAGGACCCTGGGCGCCGTCCGGTCCGACACCCCGCTGACTTCCGCCGACAGCTCGCCTTCCGTTCCCGCCGAATTCACCGCCGTCACCCGGTAGTAGTATTTCCCATCCACCACCGGCAGATCGTCCAGCGTCGTTTCCGTCAGCAACGAGTTGTTGACCCGAACCGCCATCGACGTCGATTCGAAACGGCTGGTCGAACGATACACGCGGTAGCCCGCCACGTCCGTGCTGAGCGGATCCCACCAGCTCACCCGAATCACTCCGCCCTCCTTCGACTCGGCGGCCATCCCCGAAGGAGCCGACGGGATGCTGGAGTCCAGCATCACGGTCCGAACGGACGACCGCGTTCCTTCGCCCCCCCGATTCACGGCCGCCGCCCGCAGTTCATTCGCCCCGTCGACCAGCGTCACCGGCACCGAGAACGTTCCGCCCAGGATCGGCGCTTCGCCCAACAGCGTGCTGCCGCGATACACCCGCACCGTCTGCGCGTAGGCGTCCACCGTGCCCGACACCAGAATCTCGGCCTGGTTCGCCCAGGACTGGTGCGCCGGACTCGTGATCGCGGGCGCGTTCGTCGGCGGCGCCAGCAGCACTCGCAGCCGGTTGGTCGTCTCGGCCGCATTGCCCAGCGTGTCCAGCAAGGTCAAGGTCACGTCGTAGACCCCGTCCGTCTCGTTCGCGATGTTCCAGAAGAGGCTGAAAGTCGCTCCATTCGATGCCGCCAGGGGCCGGGCGACTCCGTTCCACGCCAACTGCCCTCCGCCCACACCCGCCCGATCCGCGGCCTGCACCCGGAACGTCCCCGGGTGCCGGATGAGCATTCCATTGCTGACCGCCGCCCCGCCGTAGGTGTAGGTTACCACCACGGGCCCCTCCGCATCCGGCCGCGGCGTCGCCGACGTCGTAGCCACCTCCACGTCCATCCCGCCCGACCGGTTCACAGCCGCCACCCCGAAATGATAGGTCCTCCCGTTGGCCAGCCCCGCCACCGAGGCCGTCCGCCCCGTCGCGAAAGCGACCTCCGTCATCCCGGACACGTTGGTGAAAGCGGCCTCCGAAGAGAAGATCCGGTACCCGGACACGTTCTGCGTCGGCGTCGATGCCGTCCAGGCCAGGTCCACCGCGCTGCTGAACGGCGTCGCCGTCACCGTCGTCGGATTCCTCAGCAGCGTGTAGCCGGTCACGATCAGCCCGCCTCCCGCGTTTCCCGACTCATCCTGCGCCTGCACCCGAACCACGTACGACGTCGCCGCCTCCAGTCCGCTCCGCGCACACTGCGTCTCGTCCACCCCGACGCTCGTTGTCTCTTCCTGACCCGAGAAACTCACCCGATATCCCGCCAGATCCCCGTCCTCGTTGGCCGAGGCCTCCCAGTTCACCGTCAGGTTCGACCACCCGCACTCGAACCACGCGTTCGTCGGATCCGCCGGCGCCACCACGTCCACCGGGGCCGCCGCGATGGATTTCACTGCCGGCGACGCGAGCCCGGCGGTGTCCGTCGCCAACACCCCGTAGTACTTCGTCACGTTCCGCGCCAGATTGCTGACCACGAAACTCCGGGTTCCCGCCGGCATGGTTCCCAGCAATCTCCCCGCCGACGCCATGCTGAACGCCGCATCTGCCTGATAGACGGCATAGCTCGCGATGTCGCCACCGTTTTCCACCTCGTCAAAGCTCGACCAGTCCAGCGTGATCCGCGTGCCCGTGCCCTGTACGAGCGCCGTCACCGTCACCGCTCCCGGCCCCTCGTTGTCGTACTGGATCGTCACGTTCGTGGCCGGGCTCTCGTGGCCCGCGCGATCGCGCACCGAGAACGAAAACTCGTTGTTGCCCAGCGTCAACGGCGCCGTCCACGACCAGATCGTCGAGCTCGCCGACACCGATGCTGTCGTGCCGTTGCACATCACCATGCCATAGGCTTCTCGGCGCCCGGTGATCGTTTGCTGGTTGATCGACGTCGGCGTCGTCACCGCATCCACTTCCGGCGCCGCCGGCGCCGTCGTGTCCACCGTGAAGCGCCACTGCTGAACCGGCGCGGTGTTCCCGAGCCGGTCCCGAAGCTGCACCTCCGCCACGTACGTCCCGTCCAGCATCTCCCCCTGGGGAACGAAGATCAGCCGGTTGCCCGCCACGCTCCACTCCCCGGGCATCGCGGTCACCCCGCCGCGCTTCACGCTCTTGCTCGTCGCGTCCACGTCCAGACCGCTCGTCGCTTCCACGAACGCCAGCGTCACCGCCTCCGGCGAGGCCCCCAGATACGCGTTGTTCACCGGGCTCGCCGCCCCCGCCGCCGGCGCCACCGTGTCCGCCACCACCACCACTTCGTTCGTGGCCGACCAGTTCCCCGCCGCATCCAGCGCGCTGATCCGGAACCGGTTCGTCCCCTGGCTGAGCGTCGTGCTCCAGCTCCAGGGCGCCGATCCCGCCGCTGCCCGCTGCGACCCGTTGATCCACACCGCGCTCCCCGCTTCGCGCGTCCCGGCGATCACCGTGCTCGTCGCCACCAGCTCGTTCGTTCCCGCCGGTGCCAGCACGTGGCTCGTCACCCCCGGCGCCGCCGGCGCCGTCCGGTCCAGAATGAACTCCCCGTACCGATGCGCCGCCATCCCCAGCTCGTTCGTCGTCTGGATGTTCGGCCCGATCAGATACTGGTAGGTTCCTTCCGCCTCCGTCGCCGCCGCCAGGTCCACCCGGTAGGTCAACCCGTCCAGCGCTTCCACTCCCGCGAGGGCCACCGGCCCTTGCGGCCCGGTCAGCACCACGTCGTCCACGCTGAACGTCGCCGGATCGATCGTGACCGTGAACCGCACCACCAGCGAAGTCAGCGGCATGTTCAACCACGTGCGCGGCTCCACCCACGACACCGCCACGCCCGATTGCCGGTTCTCCAAATGCACCGTCCCCGCCCCGCCGGCTCCTCCCCCGGAACCGGTCCCGCCGGTGGCGGTGACGTGCCCCAGATTGAATCCGCTGGCATCGTTGTACGAAATCGCCACCCGGCCGCCGCCCCCGCCGCCGCCATAATACGTTTGTACTCCGCCGTTGGCCCGGATGCTGCCCAGCCCGCTCAGGATGCCGGTCTCCACCCAAATGGATCCGCCCGACCCGGCCCCTTGGGAACTGGAACCGATGTTGTTGCCGTTTGCATCCAGCAGCCCGTCCAGATGCAGCTCTTCCGCCACCAGATGGATCACCCCGCCGCCGCGGCAGTTCGCGTTCGAACGTACCCCGCCCATTCCGGGCGTCACCGGCGCCAATTCGTTGCCGTACACCGCCAACGGATAGTAGGAACCATAGGTCCCCCCCAGCCCGCCATGGCTGCCGCCGGCCCCGTTCGACGTATTTGTTCCCGTCCAGCCTTTATAGGCAGCGTCGATCTTGGAATCCGCGCTCACCCAGATCTGCCGCGCCGAAATCGCAATGGCGTTCGTCTGCCAATGCCCCGGGGCTTCCGTCGTGATCCGCCCGCCATTCGTCACCGCCACCGTGTCCCACGTCTGCGTCAGGCGGGTCACAAAGGTCATGTTGCTGACGACCAAGGCGCCATGGAACGGCATCTCGGCCGCGGCCCGATGATACCAGGTCAGTCCCGTCTGGTAGAAAGCCTCCGATACCGTCGCCGTCCCGTTCTGATACCAGGTCACGCCGCTCAGCGTCAGGCTCGGAACCGTCAGGCTCCCGCCTTGCGTC